>SKYZ01000476.1 GCA_007127625.1 Aquisalimonas sp.
CTTCACCGCTCACCCGCAGCCGGGCGTCTACCTACGCCAGCTCGACATTCCCGGCGTGGACACCAAGTTCATCGGCAACCGTCGCAAGCTCCTGGGTGAACTGCTGGACCAGGTGCTGCCCGAGAGCGCCATCGACACCACCGCCACCGGCGCGGCACGATTCGAGCAGCGTTACGGCCTGCGCGACAAGCCCGCCCTGGTGCGCTTCCGTGCGCTGGATATCGCGCTGCGCGTCGGGCCGTTCAGCGACCTCACCGTGCCCGTGGACGAGCTGGCGGCGTGGCGACCACCGGTCCGGCATGTCTTCATCGCGGAAAACGAGACCAACGGCCTCGCCTTCCCCGACTGCCCCGGGGGCCTGGTGATCTTCGGTCTGGGCTACGGGCTGGATCGGCTCACGGACATCCCCTGGTTGGCCGACACCACCATCCACTACTGGGGCGACATCGACACCCACGGCTTTGCCATGCTCAGCCGCCTGCGCCAGCACGTACCCCACACCCGCTCCCTGCTCATGGACCGGGAGACGCTGGACACCCACCAGAACCTCTGGGGCCAGGAAGCCGCCCACCAGCGGTTCACGGGCGATCTCCTCCATCTCACACCCGAGGAAAACGCCCTGTTCACGGCCTTGCGGGACAACACCATCGGCGAGCGCATCCGCCTGGAGCAGGAACGCATCGGGTATAGACACGTCCGCGAGGCAGTGGGTGCAGTCACCGACGACGCGCCGTGACCACCGATCGCGACTGACGTCGCTCCCACAGTGCCGTACTGCGCCCGTCGCGCTCACCCCTCCCGCTTGCTGATCTTCTCCCAGGTGTCCCGCAGCGTGATGGTGCGGTTGAACACCGGCCGTTCCGGGGTGCTGTCGTGGGGGTCCACGCAGAAATAGCCTTCGCGCTCGAACTGGAAGCGGGCGCCGGGCTCCGCCCGGGCCAGGGACGGCTCCACCACACCCTCAACGGTGACCAGGGAGTCCGGGTTGAGATCGCGTTTCCAGTCGCCGTCGGCACCGGGGTTCGGCACGTTGAACAGCCGGTCGTAGAGCCGGATGGTGGCCGGCACGCCCTCCTCGGCGGACACCCAGTGGATCACGCCCTTGACCTTGCGGCCCTCGGGGTTGGCACCCAGCGTCGCCGGATCGTAGCTGCAGCGCAGTTCCGCGATCTCGCCGTCATCACCGCGGACCGCCTCGTCGCAGCGGATCACGTAACCATTGCGCAACCGCACCTCGCCGCCGAGGCTCAGGCGCTTGTACTTCTTGTTGGGCGGCACTTCCATGAAGTCATCACGATCGATGTAGACCTCCCGGGTAAACGTGACCGTGCGCTCGCCAAAGGAGTCGTCCTTGGGGTGGTTGGCCGCGGTCAGCGATTCGCGCTCGCCCTCGGGATAGTTCTCGATCACCACCTTCAGCGGATTGAGCACCGCCATGGCGCGGGGCGCGGCGGCATCCAGCGCCTCCCGCACCGAGTTCTCCAGCATGGCCATCTCCACCATGCCGTCGGACTTGGTCACACCGATGCGCGCGCAGAAATCCCGCAGCGCCTCCGGCGGGAACCCGCGCCGGCGGATGCCGGCGATGGTGGGCATGCGCGGGTCGCCCCAGCCATCGACGATGCCCTGCTCCACTAACTCGGTGAGCCGTCGCTTGCTGAGCACCATGTATTCGAGGTTCAGCCGGCCGAATTCGTACTGGCGGGGGCGGCTGGGCACGTCGATGTTATCCAGGAACCAGTCGTAGAGGGGGCGGTGATCCTCGAACTCCAGGGTGCACAGCGAGTGCGTGATCCCCTCCAGCGCATCGGACAGGGTGTGGGTGAAGTCGTACATGGGGTAGATGGCCCACGTCTCGCCCGTCTGGTGGTGGCTCGCCCCCTTGCGAATGCGATACAGCGTCGGGTCGCGCAGGTTGATGTTCGGCGACGCCATGTCGATCTTCGCCCGCAGCACCCGGCTGCCGTCGGCGAACTCCCCGGCTCGCATCCGCCGGAACAGGTCCAGGTTTTCCTCCACCGAGCGTTCCCGGTAGGGGCTGTCCCGGCCCGGCTCGGTGAGCGTGCCCCGGTATTCGCGGATCTGCTCGGCGTTCAGGTCACAGACGTAGGCCTTGCCCTTGCGGATCAACTCCTCGGCGAAGCCGTAGAGCTCTTCGAAGTAATCCGAGGCGAAGCGCAGGTTCGTCCACTCGTACCCCAGCCACTGAACATCGTCCTTGATGGCGGCGACGTACTCCGGGCTTTCCGCGTCGGGGTTGGTGTCGTCGAAGCGCAGATTGCAGGTGCCGCCGTAATCGTAGGCGATACCGAAGTTCAGGCACATGGACTTCACGTGGCCGATATGCAGGTAGCCGTTCGGCTCCGGCGGGAAGCGCGTTGCCACGCGCCCGTCATTGAGGCCCCGGGACAGATCCTCGTCGATGATCTGGCGGATGAAGTTCTTCGCGGCGGGGGTTTCGCGCTGGCTCATTGCTTTTCCGGGGCTCCTGGCGGTGATTGCGCGGGCTGCGGTGCAGCGACTCGGCCGCATTATACCCATTCGCTGATGGGCAAAAAGACAGGGGCACGTGTCTTGCTCACCGGACGCCTGTCTCGTGGATACGATGATTCCACATGCCCTCTCGTGATACTCTATTCGGTACCGGATTCAGTACCGAGGATACCCCCACATGGATCACACCATCTCCGCGCAGGAAATCAAACGCCGCGGCATCTCTGCCGTCGACGAGGCCCTGCGGCACGGGCCGGTCCACGTCATCAGAGGCAATCGCCCCAGCTACGTGATTCTGTCCGAGGAGGAATACCAGCGGTTGCGGACGCACCAGGAGGATTCGCGAACGTTGTGGAATCAGTTGCTGAACGAGCCTC
>SKYZ01000038.1 GCA_007127625.1 Aquisalimonas sp.
ACCAGCAGCAGTTCGACGCGATCCGGGAGACGCTGCTCCAGTTGCTGGGCGAGGACGAGAACCTGGCCGAACAGGCGACGGGCCTGTAATTACGGAATCCGCCATGAATCCGCGACTGCGTGCCCTGCAACCCTATCCCTTCGAGCGTCTCAACGCCCTGCTCGGCGACTGTACGCCTGCGGATCGACCACCCATCAATCTCGGCATCGGCGAACCGCGCCATGCCACCCCGCCGGTCATCCGCGACACGCTGGCCGGAAACCTGGACGGTCTGGGCGGGTACGCCGCCACCGGCGGCACCCCGGCCCTGCGGCAAACCATCTGCGCCTGGATCCAGCGCCGTTTCGGCATTGCGGACGGGGCGCTGGAGCCCGACCAACACGTACTGCCGGTGGCCGGCACCCGTGAAGCACTGTTCGCCATCGCCCAGACCATACTCTCAGGCGAGCCGGGGGCCCGGGTGCTGATGCCCAACCCCTGCTACCAGATCTACGAGGGCGCGGCGCTGATGGCCGGCGCTGCCCCCTGGTACCTGGCCACCACCGCCGCCTCCGGCTACATCCCGGACCTGGACGCGGTACCGGAAGGCGTCTGGCAGGCCTGCGAACTCGTCTATATCTGCTCCCCCGGCAACCCCACGGGCGCGGTCCTGCCCGCCGCATGGCAGCGGCAGCTCATCGCGCTGGCCGACCGCTTCGATTTCGTCATCGCCAGCGACGAATGCTACAGCGAGCTCTACCCCGACGAGGATCACCCGCCCACGGGGCTGCTGGAGGTCTGCGCCGCCATGGGGCGCACCGATTTCCGCCGCTGCCTGGCATTTCACAGCCTGTCCAAGCGATCCAATGCCCCCGGCCTGCGCTCAGGCTTCGTCGCCGGTGATGCCGGACTGCTGCGCGCCTTCCTGCAGTACCGCACCTACCAGGGTTGCGCCATGCCGTTGCAGACCCAGGCCGCCAGCCGGGCTGCCTGGGAGGACGAGGCGCATGTGGTGCATAATCGCGCCCGCTACCGCGGGAAATTCGATCGCGCCCTGGCCACGCTGACACCAGCGCTGGACGTGGACCGTCCCGACGCCGGCTTCTACCTGTGGCCGCGGACGCCCATCGACGACGTCACCTTCGCGCGGGCGCTGTACGAACAGGAGAACGTGCGGGTGCTGCCTGGCAGTTACCTTTCCCGGGAGGTGGACGGGGTCAATCCCGGGGCCGGCCACGTCCGCATGGCACTGGTGGCGGAAGAGGCCGAGTGCGACGAGGCCATGCAACGCATACGCCGCTTCGTGGAGAACCTGAAAACGTAGGGTGCATCTTGATGCACCGTGTGCCGGCGGGCCAGCGCACAATCGGGGCTGAAGCCCCTCCCACGGTACGGCGCGGGCCGGCCGGTGCGCCATCACCGCAAGACGAGCCAGAATCCCGACAATTCAATGAGGAACAAGACCCATGGACCAGATCCGCTCCATCATCGAAAACGCCTTTGAACAGCGTGCCGACATCAACCCGCGCACCGCCTCTCCGGAAGTGGTCGACGCGGTGGAACGCGCCGTCATGATGCTGGACCGGGGCGAGGCCCGGGTCGCGGAGAAGCGCGACGGCGGCTGGGTGGTTAACGAATGGCTGAAAAAGGCGGTCCTGCTGTCGTTCCGCCTGCACGACAACGAAGTCATGCGCACCGGCGCGGTGAACTTCTACGACAAGGTCCCGCTCAAGTACACCGATTACAACAGCCAGGACTTCCAGGCCGGCGGCGTCCGCGTGGTGCCGCCGGCGGTGGCCCGGCGCGGCTCCTATATCGCCCCGGGGGTGGTGCTGATGCCCTCCTACGTGAACATCGGCGCCTGGGTGGACGAAGGCACCATGGTGGACACCTGGGCCACCGTCGGCTCCTGCGCCCAGATCGGCAAGGGTGTCCACCTCTCCGGTGGCGCCGGCATCGGCGGGGTCCTGGAGCCACTGCAGGCCAACCCGGTGATCATCGAGGACAACTGCTTCATCGGGGCGCGCTCGGAAATCGTCGAAGGCGTCATCGTCGAGGAAGGCGCCGTCATCTCCATGGGCGTGTTCATCGGCCAGAGCACCAAGATCTACAACCGTGAAACCGGCGAAGTCACCAGCGGCCGCGTACCCAAGGGCGCGGTGGTGGTCCCCGGCAACCTGCCGTCCAGTGACGGCACCCACTCGCTCTACTGCGCGGTAATCATCAAGCAAGTCGATGAGAAGACCCGCGCCAAGGTGGGCATCAACGAACTGCTGCGGCCCTGAACCATGACCACGCTCTACGGCATCCGGAACTGCGACACCTGTCGGAAGGCCCTGAGGTGGCTGAAAGCCCGCGGGATGGACGTCATTTTCCATGACCTCCGGCGCGACGGCGTGCCGGCCGCACGCCTGCAGCACTGGCTGGACACGGTCGGCCCGGAGTCGCTGATCAACCGGCGCAGCGCCACCTGGCGGAAACTCCAGGAGGAGGACCGGGCCCGCGCCGACGCCGCGCCGCTGGAACTCCTCCAGGAGCAGTCCACGCTCATCCGCCGCCCGGTGCTGGAACACGAGGGCCACGTTGTCGTGGGATTCCGGGAGGCGGACTATGTCGACGCCCTGGCCGGAGAGCAGTCGTGACCGACTCCGCCACCATCGCTCTGGCACGGGAACTGATAGCCCGGCCCTCGGTGACACCGGAGGACGGCGGCTGCCAGCCGCTGATCCAGGAGCGTCTGGACGCGCTGGGATTCCGGGCCGAGTGGATGCCCTTCGGTGAGGTCCGGAACCTCTGGAGTCGCCGCGGTGACAGCGGCCCGGTGTTCGCCTTCGCCGGGCACACGGACGTGGTCCCCCCGGGCCCCGAGTCGGCCTGGTCGG
>SKYZ01000105.1 GCA_007127625.1 Aquisalimonas sp.
CTGACCTCCCAGGTAGGTCCTGGTCGCCTTCCGGCTCGGAATGATCGTTTTCAGGAAAACCTTATAGGGCGGGATATAGCACATTGTGCGGCTATGTACTAAAGACGGTGCGTGGGGCGTCTGGACTCTCAGCCGTTCGTAGCCCTGGTAGGGCGGACCTTCAGGTCCGCCGTAGCGAGACATGCCAGCCAAGGTGGCTCACCATGGCCCAATCGGCGGACCTGAAGGTCCGCCCTACGACTGCCTCCGGTCTGCCGGCCCAGGCGAATGGTCGGGATCCGCGGTGTTTGTGGTGCATCAAGATGCACCCTACGGGTGCCGTGGCGCGGGGTCATGCCGATTCGTGGGGTGCATCCTGATGCACCGATCCACCCCACCGTTGCGACGCTCGCCCAGCGTCGGATTCACCGCAACCGCAGCTGCGGCACCATCTCCCGCAGGGTTTCCAGGCGCTCCATGGGGTCGTCCATGGCGAGGAGCTTCTGCTTGCGTTCCAGGTTGATGGGCAGGACTTCGGCGAGGCGGGCGCTGAGCCACTCGGCGTCGCTGTCATGGCGTTGACAGTGGTGGTAGCCGAGGCTCTGCATGCCAAGGATGCGGTCCAGGAGCTGGCGGATGTTGTCGGGTTGCTCGGGCAGGGTCGCCGGCTCCGCGGTGGGCAGAAGCTCAACGTCGGCCAGACGAAGCCGGTCCGGGGCGAGCCAGGTCTCACGAATGCGAAAGCGCGCCCCGCCCAGGGCGGTGATACCCAGCAGGCCGTCCTGGTGCTGCTCCCAGTCGACGATGCGCGCCAGGGTGCCCAGCGGGTGCGGTGTGGCGGCTTCGCCGACTTCCCGGCCCTCGCGGATCAGGCAGACGCCAAAGGGTTCGTCCCGGCGCAGGCAGCGGCTGACCATGTCCACGTAGCGGGTCTCGAAGATGCGCAGAGGCAGCGGCCCGCCTGGGAAGAGCACGGTGCGCAGGGGGAAGATGGGAACGGCTTCCAGGGTCTGCGACGTCCGGTTCATGGGTCTCTGCGCTCCCGTTCATGGCCCCAGCGGGGCATGAGGTCCTGGGGGATGGCCAGGTGGTCGAGGATGCGGGCAACGACGAAGTCCACCATGTCCTCGATGCGCTGCGGATGATGGTAGAAGCCGGGGCTGGGCGGCATGATCACCGCACCGGCGCGGCTGAGCCGCAGCATGTTCTCCAGGTGCAGGGTGGAGAAGGGCATCTCCCGGGGCACGAGGATGAGCTGGCCGCGCTCCTTCATCACCACGTCGGCGGCGCGTTCGATGAGGTTGTTGCTGGTGCCGGCGGCCAGGCCCGCCAGGGTGCCGGTGGTACAGGGGCAGATGACCATGCTGCGTGGTGCGCCGGAGCCCGAGGCGCAGGCGGCTGTCCACTCACTCTGGCCCAGTAGGCGGAGCTGGCCCTCTGCGGCGCCGTAGCGGGCTGCCAGGTGGCGCTGAGCGTCGCCGTTGCGACCGGGGAGCTGCTCATCGGTTTCCATGCCGATGACCACGCGGGCCGGCTCGGAGATGAGCATCTGCACCGGGCGGTCGGCGGCCAGCAGGCACTCCAGCAGGCGCAGGCCGTACTGGGCGCCGGAGGCGCCGGTCAGCGCCAGAGTGATGCCGTCGTCGCGCAGGTTCATGCCGGCACCTCGATGACGCTCTGGTGATGCTCGGCCAGGGCATCCAGCAGGCGCTGGTGGATGCCGCCGAAGCCGCCGTTGCTCATGATCACGATCTGGTCCCCGGCCCGGGCGTCCGTGGCGATGCGCGCCACCAGGGCATCGATGTCGTCCGCCCAGGTGGCGGTCTCGCCCAGGGGCGGGAGGAGTTCCGATACCGACCAGTCCAGCCCCGGGGGCTGGTACAGGTAGCTGCGGTCCGCCGGTGCCAGGGCATTAGGCAGGGCGGCGCGCTGGGTGCCCAGGCGCATGGTGTTGGAGCGCGGCTCCAGGACTGCCAGCAGCCGCCCACCGGGCGCCAGGGCGTCCAGGGTTGCGCGAATGGCAGTGGGGTGGTGGGCGAAGTCGTCGATGACGCGGATGCCGTTGACGGTGCCGCGGAGTTCCTGGCGCCGACGCATGCCGCGGAAGCGCGCCAGGGACTGCAGGCCCTGACTGACGGGCACGCCGGCGTGGCGGGCGGCCAGCAGCGCGGCCAGGGCATTGTGGGCGTTGTGTTCGCCGTGGAGGTGCCAGTCCAGGGGGCCGTGACGCGTGGCCCCTTCGGCAACCATGAAGCCGTCGGCGCCGGGTTCCAGGTGCCAGCCGGAGGGATCGTCCATGGCCTCCAGTTCGCTCCAGCAGCCCATGTCCAGCATGTCCCGTACCGCTGGCTCGGCCAGCGGGGCGATGATGCGTCCGCGGCCTGGCACGGTGCGCACCAGATGGTGGAACTGGCGCTGAATTGCGGCCAGGTCCGGGAAGATGTCGGCGTGGTCGAACTCCAGGTTGTTCACCACCAGGGTGTCCGGGCGGAAGTGGACGAATTTGGAGCGTTTGTCGAAGAAGGCACTGTCGTACTCGTCCGCCTCGATGACGAAGAACGGATCACTGCCAAGCCGGGCCGATGCCGGGAAGTTCCCCGGCACGCCGCCAATGAGAAAGCCCGAAGTCAGGCCGGCGTCCTCCAGCAGCCAGGCGAGAATGCCGGCGGTGGTGGTCTTGCCGTGGGTGCCGCTGACCGCCAGCACCCAGCGGTCGCGCAGAAGATGCTCCGCCAGCCATTGCGGGCCGGAGGTATACGGGATGCGCCGGTCCAGCACCGTCTCCACCAAAGGGTGGCCGCGGGAGAGGGCGTTGCCGATGATGACGCAGTCCGGCGCCGGCTCCAGTTGCGCAGGATCGTCGTCGGCGCCAACGGCGATAC
>SKYZ01000245.1 GCA_007127625.1 Aquisalimonas sp.
ACAACCGGATCTACACCTACGGTCATCGCAACGTGCAGGGGATCGCTTTCCATCCGGAGACCCACGAGGCGTTCGTCGCGGAACACGGGCCGTGGCACTCCGACGAGGTCAAGCTGCTGGAAAACGGCGGTAACGCAGGCTGGGATCCGCGCCCCAATGTCGGCGGTCGTGGCGACTGCCCGGACCACTACTGTGGTTACATGCCGGATCAGATGGAGGGGATGGACCCGGAAGAGCGTCGGGCCTTCATGCCCATGACGGACACGGAACGTTTTCCCGACGCGATCCAGCCGGCCTGGGACAACGATAAGCTCTCCCAGGGCATGTCCTCAGCGGCGTTCCTGAGCGGTTCGCAGTGGAAGGAGTGGGACGGTCGCATGGTTGTCGGCTTCCTGGGGATCGCATTCGGGGACACCCCGGTCGGGCAGCGCATCGACCTGCTCGATATCGCCGAAGACCGCTTGTCCGTCGAGGTGACCACGATGCCTGCGCCCATGGCCCCCGCTCGCTTCCGGTCAGTGGTACAGGGGCCGGATGGCGATCTCTACGTTGCCGTTGATGAAGGGCAGATCTATCGGATGACGCCCGAATAAGCGCAATACTGCCTGAACGCAGCCGCGCTGCCGCGAGGCAGTGCGGCTGTACTCTCCAACCCGTTCGTCTACGCAACAGTTTAAGAGGACACGAGGCGGTACCCTGCTGCGGTCAACCTCTCGGCCAGGGCCGCGATATGGGCGGGCCCGACTTCACAGCAGCCACCCACGATGGTCGAGCCCTGCTCCACCCACCGAAGTGCGTGTTCGGCATACGCGGCGGGATCAAGATCCGTGCGCGACTCCAGCACGTCCACCGTACCGCCCGGCTGCAGTGCGTCCACGGACGTGAAGGCGTTGGCGTATCCGCCAAACGGCACGCCGAGTCCGGCAATCTCTCCCATTGCGGTGGTGACCGCTTCAGGTACTGCGCAATTCACCAGTATCCGCTCGGCGCCGGCGGCCACGACCTCCTGGGCCGCCTCGGTCAGCGACTCGCCGGAGCGCAGGCGGGTGCCGTCACCGTCGTCCACCGTGAAGGCCGTCCACACCGGCAGGTTACTCTCGGCCGCGGCGATGGTCGCCGCACGGGCCTCCCGGGCCAGGGACATGGTCTCGCAGATAAAAAGGTCGACTCCCGCAGCCTGGGTCGCCACCATCTGGCGGTAGTCGCGTAGGCACGTGGCGTCGTCTGGGGCGATGTCGGGCCGATAGCTCGCCACCAACGGCGGCAGGCAGCCGGCGATGCGTACCTCCCGGCCGCTTTCTTTGCGCGCCTTATGGGCGGCGTCCAGCGCGGCTGCATGAAGCGGCTCGAGCAATTCGGGATCGCTGTCACGCGCCAGGCGCTGTGGCGTGGCGCTGTACGTGTTGGCCGTGATGACCCGCGCGCCGGCATCGATGAAGTCGCGGTGGGCGGCGACAACCAGGTGCGGTTCGTCCAGCATGACCTGTGAGGACCACAATGGTGAAGCGGGCCGGCTACTGCGCCGCCGAAGCTCCTGGCCCATCCCCCCATCCAGCAGTACGATCCCGCGTTGTTCGGAACTCATTGGTCCGCTAGCCTCCTTTTGGTTTACTGCAGCCTCAGCCCCACCGGGTGGTGGTGCTGTGCGTCAAAGCCAGCCCGGCCCAAGGGGGCGGACTGGTCTCATGGGTGTGCGTGCGCGTTGGTCGGGCTGGCGAGGACAACGGGAATGATTGCCCGCAGGTGGCTGGTGACGGTGGAAGCCCCGAGCACCGGAACCAGCGCATCAGCGCCCTCAAGTACGACCAGCAGCCGCTCGGCCATCGCAGGGTCATCTGCCGACCGATCCCGGACGATCGCTTGGCCGATGACACCAAGTAGCTCGCGCTTGAGCCGCCGGCCCTGATCGGCGATCGCCGGGTGGTGCTGCTCGAACTCGCCAATGGCCTTGAGCACGATGCACCCACGGTTCGCCGTCGTTTCCAGCCAGCGGCAATGCGCCTCAGCCAGAGCCACCGCGGCATCGCCCGGAGTCGCTTCGTCGGTGGCCCGACGCAGATCGTCGAGATAGCGTTCGTACCGGCGGGCAAGGACTGCCTCGATCAACGCTTCCTTGGAGGGGAAGTGGTTGTACAGGGTCATCCTCGCCACACCGGCTTCGGCGACAACGCGGTCGATGCCGGTGGCGTGGAAGCCCTCCGCGTAAAACAGGCGCTCGGCAGTATCGAGCAGGGTGTCGCGCTTTCTGGCCGGCATGACGCAATCCGCTTTATATAGAACGATCAATCTAATATTGAGGGTCGTGACCTTTCCTTGTCAAACGGTCGCGAGCCTTTATGGAACAACAGCGCACCCATCCCCGCGACCTCAATGTTCACCGACTTTCTCCGGCTGAATCATTCCATCGGTGCCCTCCGTTTTCGACTCTGCCGGTGGTCGAGATTGTGAGGCGTCGGAATTCGTTCTAGGCTCGTATCCTCATTTGCACGGAGCCAGGCACCAAGCTGTCGCGGGCAGAGCATTGATTCAACACCTGTCACGAGGGACCGCCGATGCAAGACGCAACACGGGCAAGAAACGCGGGGGAGCCCGTCACGCGGGCCGACCGATTCTGTGACGACTACGGGCTGGAGGTGCCGATTCTTCTGGCGCCCATGGCCGGCGCCTGCCCAGTAGGTCTCTCGGCTGCCGTGGCCAATGCCGGCAGCATGGGGGCCATGGGCGCGCTTCTGACGTCGCCGGACGGCATACAGGAGTGGGTGGATGCGTTTCGTGCTGCCAGTCGCGGACCGTTCCAGCTCAACCTCTGGATACCCGATCCGCCGGCACGCCGCGATCCGGATGCCGAAG
>SKYZ01000157.1 GCA_007127625.1 Aquisalimonas sp.
GACCCGCGAGCACCTGTGGATCGTCGATCTGCTCGGCATGGGGCATGGAGCGGTGGTGGTGAGCAAGTGTGACCGGGTCACGCCACAACAGGTCACCGACGTGGCCACGAACGTGCGCGCCCTGCTGGCATCGACCACCCTTGCAGATGCCCCGCTGTTCGCCACGTCGACGGTAACCGGCGAGGGTCTGGATGAACTGGACGCACTGCTGGCGGCGCAGGCCGGCAAGCGCCCGGGAAATCATGAGCCCACGGGACGATTCCGCCTCGCCGTGGACCGCGACTTCACCATTGCCGGCGCGGGTCGCGTGGTCGCCGGCGCCGTTGCTGCGGGACGGGCACAGACCGGTGATGAACTCATGGTCTCTCCGCTGGGCGTTCCGGTGCGTGTCCGCTCCCTGCGCCTCAACAATCGGCCGGCGGAGGCCACTGCTCCGGGCGCGCGTTGCGCACTCAATATCGTCTCCGGCGATCTGCCCGCGGAAACCGGGTTGCGTGGCCAGTGGCTGGTGGCGCGCGAGGGACATCTCAGTACCTGCCAGCTGGATACCCGGCTGCGGCTGCTGCCTGACGAGCCCCGGGCTCTCGGGCACTGGACCCCGGTGCATCTGCATATCGGTGCAGCGGTGGTGAACGCCCGCGTGGTCCCGCTGAACGCCAGGGAACTGGAGCCCGGGGACCAGGGGAAGGCACAACTGGTCCTGGACCGGCCAGTGAACGCCGTCCACGGCACACGGTTCGTGATCCGCGATCAATCGGCACGGCGCACCATGGGCGGAGGCCGGGTGCTGGACCCCTTCGCCCGCAAACGGGGCCGCAACAAGTCGCCGAGACTGGCATGGCTCGCCGCCCTGGACGAGGCGGACGGGAGCACGGCGCTACCGGGCCTGCTGACGGACGCTGTCAACGGCATCCCGCTGCCCTGGCTTGCGGCCACGTTCAACCTGACGCAAGTGGAGACAGAGGCCCTGGCAGCCAGTGACGTCGGGCTCGCCATCCACACCGGCGACGACAGGCGCCTGGTCGCCCGGGAACACTGGGAGGCCCTGTGCATGGCGATCACCAGGGAACTGGGAATCCGGCACCACGAGGAACCCGCGAGCCCCGGGCTGATCGAATCGGCACTGATCGAGGGCCTGCGCCACCGCGGGGACCCGGCGCTGGTGCGCGCCGCCCTGCGCGCGTTGCTGGACCGCGGCACCCTGGAGCGGCAGCGATTCTGTATCAGTCTGGCAGGCCATCAGCCACGACTGCCGCCGGATGAAGCCACGGACCTGGAGCGTATCCGCGCGATACTCACCGAGGCCGGACTGCGTCCGCCCATCGTCGGGGAACTGGCCGAGCTCCTGGACGAGGAGAAGGAGGCGCTGCGGACACGTCTGGAGCGCTATGCCGCACTCGGCTACCTGGTTCGCGTGGCCGACAATCGTTACTTCCTGCCCGAAACCGCCGAGGAGCTGGCGGGGATTGCCCGGGCACTGGCGAAGGAATCGGACGATGGCACCTTTGACGCTGCCCGGTACCGGGACCGCTCCGGTATCGGGCGCAACCTGACCGTCCAGGTCCTGGAGTTTCTCGACCGCCTCGGCGTCACACGTTTCGCCGGCGGCCGACGCTGGCCGGCACCGGACAGCCCGTACGGAGGTGACACCCGCCCCAACCATGAGGCCCGTCAGGCCTGATACCGTGTAATCGCAAAGGAAGGGAATCGCATCCCGGTGGAGCGCCCGGACTTCAAATCCGGTGAGACGTGAAACGCGTCTGGTGGGTTCGACTCCCACTCCCTTCCGCCAACTTCCGCGGACTCCGCATCACATATCCTTTTGTGCGCCAGTTCTCGATTTCTGGCCCGTGCAGTTGCATCCCGGTGGCTCCAGTGGCATCCGAGTGAGGCACGTGCGCACGTCGATATAAAGCGCGCGAACAACCCCATCAGGGAGGAGAATGATGAAGTATTCAGTTTTCGTGGGGGGCCTCCTGGCAGGCTCGCTGGCCGCGGGCTCGGTGGTCGCCAGTGAACCGGTCCGCATCGGGTTTCTGACTGACATGACTGCCGCGTATTCCGATATTGCGGGCCCGGGGGCGGAGATTGCCGCGCGAATGGCCGTAGACGATTACGGTGGTGAGGTTCTGGGACAACCGGTTGAACTGCTGGTGGAAGACACCCAGCTCGATGGCGAGCGGGCGCTGGCCATCGGGCAACGCATGCACGAGGAAGAGGGGATTGTTGCACTGGCCGAGATGGTGGGGACACAGGTTGCGCTCCCCCTCCAGGAGTACGCCCGCGAACACAACCTGCCAGCGCTGCACGTCGGCTCCGCCAGTTCCATTCTCACCGGGAGTGAGTGCTCACCCACCGCCGTGGACTGGGTCTACGATACCTACGCCCTCGCCGGTGCGGTTGTCCCGGCGATGGCGGAGCAAGGCCACGAGAGCTGGTACTTCGTCACTGTGGATTACGTTTTCGGTGATGTCCTGCAGGCGGATGCCGAGGCCATGATCGAGGCCGTGGGTGGAGAAGTCGTCGGATCGACCCGCCATGAGTTCCAGGCGCCGGACCTGTTCGCGCACCTGGAGCAAGCGCGTGACTCCGGCGCGGACGTCATTGCCTTCGCCAATGCCGGTGCCGACCTGCGTAACAGCATCCGTCAGGCCTACGAGCTGGGCATCCTCGGCGGCGACGATCAGGAGGTCGTTGCCCTGCTCGCGACCATCAACGACATCCAGTCCGTGGGAATGTTTGCCGCCAGGGACCTCATTTACCTCACTTCGTTCTACTGGAATCTGGACGAGCAAACACGCGAGTGGAGCCGTCGCTTCGAGAAGCGCCACGGAGTCCTTCCAAGCATGC
>SKYZ01000200.1 GCA_007127625.1 Aquisalimonas sp.
AGGGGGCGCCTCACCGTGCTTTCGGCGCAGGATGGCCGCATCCTGGCGCGCATTCGCGTGCGCGAGGACGCGACCATCTCCGAGGCACCGGTCAGTGACGGCAACGGTGTTCATGTGCTCACCGATGACGGCTACCTGATGCGTTATCGCCTGCGCGACCGCGACGACGACTAGGACGGCTTCCATGTGCCTGGTGGTCCTTGCCCTGGATGCCCACCCCGACTATCCGCTGATCCTGGTGGGCAACCGGGACGAGTTCCATCACCGCCCCACAGAGGCCATGCACTGGTGGTCGCAGCCGCCGATCCTCGCCGGGCGCGACCTGACTGCCAGGGGCACCTGGCTGGGGGTCACCGGCGCCGGCCGGGTAGCCACCGTCACCAACTACCGCGACCCTGATCCACCGAAGGATGATGCCCTGTCCCGTGGCCAGTTGGTGGTGGATGCGCTGCAGGCCAGTGACATGCGGGCGTTCGGCGATGGGCTGGTGACGGGGGGCGGCCGCTACAACGGCTTCAACCTGCTCTGGGGTGAGCCGGGCCGTTTCTACTACGTCTCCAATCAGGACGGACCGGTCCGGCAGCTGGCTCCGGGTCTGCATGGCCTCAGTAACGGCCTGCTGGATACCCCGTGGCCCAAGCTCCTGCGGCTGCGTGAAGCCGTAGGGGCGGTGCTGAAGTCGGCGCGGCCCGTGACTACGGAGGCGCTGATGGCGCCGTTCATGGACACCCGCCCCGCCGACGATTCCAGCCTTCCGGATACCGGGGTACCGAAGGACTGGGAGCGCATGCTCTCCAGCCCCTTCATCGTCAGCCAGGCCTATGGCACCCGCGCCTGCACCGCCGTTCTGGTTGCCGCATCCGGTGCCGTGACGGTGCGCGAACAGAGCTTCGGCGTTGACGGCAGCCTGACCGGCGATCAGACCTTCGCGTGGTGCTAACCTTTTCGAAGTCATCGACTTCCGGCACGGGACACTAGTTCCTGCTCAGCCGCACTCACCGACGCTGCGGGGGCGGCAGTGGCTCCGGTCCACCCAGGTGGCATTGCCCAGGCGCGCTTCGTCGAAGACCGTCCCGCGAATGGAAGCGTTGCGGAGATCAGCACGCTCCAGGTTGGCGCCGGTAAAGTCGGCCCCGGCAAGCGCCGCACCATCGAGGTTGGCCCCCTGGAGGTTGGCGCCGCGGAGGTCGGCGTTCTCCAGATTCACCTGTTCCAGATTGGCACCCGACAGATCGGCGCCACGCAGGCGCGCGCCTTCAAGGTTGGCGCGCGCGAAACGCGCGCCGCTGGCGGTGGCATCGGTGAAGTCGGCCCCGCGCAGGCGCGCGTTGTAGAAGCTGCCGTCGTCCACTTCCGCATTGACGAATCGCGACGCCGTCAGATCCGAAGAATCCAGACGCCCGTCGCGCAGATTCGCGCCACTGAAGTCGACTTCCGGCAGGCTGGCAGAAACGAACCGTGCCCCCTGCAGGTTGGCGCCGTTGAAACGGGCCCGCGGCAGGCGCGAGGCACCGAAATCGGTCCGGCGCAGATTTGCGTCGGTAAAATCCGCTTCATTCAGGGACGCGTCGGTGATCACCGCGCGCTCCAGGGTTGCACCCTGCAGCAGCGCGCCACTCAGGTCGATGCGGCGCATCAGCGCCCGGCTGAGGTCTGTTTCGCTCAGTTCGGCCCCGGTCTTGTCGCAGCCGGACCAGTTGATTCCGGGGGCGGGCTCCGCGTTGCAGTTGGCATGGGCGGGTGATACGCTCAGTGCCGAAAAAATAACCAGCCCAAGCCCCGCCAGCCACCGGCTGATGCGGCTTGGGCGGAGCGCGACAGACACCCGCCACCGGCCAGGTTGCCGACAGATATCATCGTTCCGCAGGCTGCTGGATGCGCCGTGGTCCGATTGCCCTGATGGCCGGGATGGGAGGCAGGATTCTTTTCTGTGAGGAGGCTTGAGCGTCATGCGTATCATTCTATTGGGCCCGCCCGGCGCGGGCAAAGGCACGCAGGCCGGATTCATCTGCGAGCATTTCGGGATTCCCCAGATTTCCACCGGCGACATGCTGCGTGCGGCGGTCAAGGAGGGCACTCCCCTGGGCAAGGAAGCGGAGAAGATCATGAGCTCCGGCGGCCTCGTCTCCGACGATATCATTCTTGGCGTGGTCAAGGAGCGTATCGCCAAGCCTGATTGCGCCAACGGCTTCCTCTTTGACGGCTTCCCGCGCACCATTGGCCAGGCCGAGGCGGTCAAGGACGAAGGCATCAAGCTCGACTTCGTGGTGGAAATTCAGGTGGAAGACGAGGAGATCGTCCAGCGCATGAGCGGCCGCCGGGTGCATCCGGGGTCGGGGCGCGTCTACCATGTTGAGCACAATCCACCGAAGGTTCAGGGCAAAGACGACGAAACCGGCGAGGATCTGGTCCAGCGCGAAGACGACCAGGAAGGCACCGTGCGCAAGCGTCTGGAAGTCTATCACGAGCAGACCCGACCGCTGGTGGACTATTACCGGACACTTGCCGACAGCGGCGAACCGGCGGCACCCCGCTACGTGGCCGTGAACGGCCTTGGTGACGTCGAGGATGTCCGCGACCGCATTCTCTCTGCCCTCAAAGGGTGACCCTTGAGCGACCCGCCACGTCCGGGGCGGGTCGCTCCGCTCCGACTAACTCCGGTGAGAACGTAAAGGCCGTGGCGTCAGCGGCGCTGCTGCGGTATGTTGGATGGGTGCCGCTGTGGTGTTCATGCGGCAGCCCACTTACGCGCAGCCTCGACCCGGTGTCATGAAACGTCTCCTCGCACTTGTCCTGATCACCCTGCTGGCCCTGGCGGCGGGGCGGGCGGAAGAGCCACCCGGCGGTTATGTCCTTGAGGTTCGGGGCGCCATCGGTCCCGCCACCGTCGATTACGTCACCCGCGGTATTGACCGTGCCGCCGAGCGCGGCGCCAAGCTGGTCATTCTGCGCATGAATACCCCGGGCGGTCTCGACAACTCCATGCGGGACATCATCGAGGCCATCGTCGAGTCGCCGGTCCCCGTGGCCACGTATGTCTCCCCGAGCGGTTCCCGCGCAACCAGTGCCGGAACCTACATCATGTACGGATCACACGTGGCCGCCATGGCGCCCGGCACCACCATTGGCGCCGCCACGCCCGTGCAGATGGGCGGCATGCCGGAGGTGGACGAAGAAGACGAGGATACGCGCGAGGAGGACGAGGAGTCCGACAACGGCGAAAACGGCAACGGGGATGACAACGGCAATAACGACGACGAGGCCGCGGACAACGGCAATAACGATGCACCGCAGCCCGGCTCGGCCATGGAACGCAAGATGATCAACGACGCCGTGTCCTACATCCGCTCCCTGGCGGAAATGCGCGGCCGCAACGCCGACTGGGCCGAGAAGGCGGTGCGCGAGGCCGCCAGCATCGGCTCCAGCGAGGCGCTGGAACTCAACGTCATCGACGTCCTTGCCAGCGACATGGATGATCTGCTCAGCCAGATCGACGGCATGGAAGTGGAAACCCAGGCCGGGCCGGTGACCCTGGAGACCGAAGGGCTGAGCCTCGAATACCTGGAGCCCGATTGGCGCAACGAACTGCTGTCGGTGATCACCAATCCCAACGTCGCGTACATCCTGATGCTCATCGGCATCTACGGGATCATTTTCGAGCTGGCCAATCCGGGCGCCATCGTGCCCGGGGTGCTCGGGAGCATCAGCCTGCTGCTGGCGCTGTTTGCCTTCCAGGCGCTGCCCATCAACTATGCCGGGCTCGGGCTGATGCTGCTCGGGGCGGCGTTCATTGTCGGCGAGGCGTTCATGCCGAGCTTCGGCGTGCTCGGCATCGGCGGCATCGCCGCCTTCATCCTGGGTTCGCTGCTACTGGTGGATACCGGCGTGGAGGCGTACGAGCTTTCCCTGGAGGTCATTCTCGGGGTCTCCGCAGTGAGCTTCGTCGTGATCTTCGGCATCGCTACCATGGCCGTGCGCGCCCATCGGCGTCGTGTCGCGTCCGGGGTGGAGCAGATGAGCGGCGAGCGTGCCGAAGCGGCAGGGGATTTCCGGGATGGTGTCGGCAAGGTGCGGCTGCTGGGCGAGGTCTGGAATGCAGAACTGGAAGGCGAGGGCGAGGTGCGCAAGGGTGACCGTGTACGGGTGGTTGCCGTGGAGGGCCTGAAAGTGCGGGTGGCCGCGATCGAATCCGGGAGGGAAGCACAGTGAGTCTGAGAGAGGACGCCATTCGTCGGTTCCAGGACTGGTTCGAGCAGGCCCGCGCCCACGAGGACGTTGGTGACGCAACGGCCATGACCCTGTCTACGGTGAGCCCGGATGGCCAGCCGGCGGCGCGCACGGTGCTTCTCAAGGCAGTGGATGTCGACGGTTTCGTCTTCTACACCAACAAGCGCAGCCGCAAGGGCCAGCACCTGAGTGCGACGCCGCGCGCCGGATTGTGCTTTTTCTGGCCGCCCCTGGGGCTGCAGGTGTTGGTGGAGGGGTCCGTGAGTGACGTCACTGATGCCGAGGCGGATGCCTATTTCGCCTCCCGTCCGCGGCTGAGCCAGATCGGCGCCTTGGCGTCGCATCAGTCCGAGCCCCTGGACGCGCCGGAGACGCTGGCGCGCCGTGTGGAAGAATTGGAGCAGCAGTATGCGGGCCAACCCATCCCGCGCCCGCGGCACTGGTCAGGGTATCGGGTCACGCCCACGCTGATGGAGTTCTGGTCCGCCGGCGATGGTCGCCTGCATCGGCGCGAGCGCTACGACGCGGATGCCGAAGGGCAGTGGCATCACTATTTCGTGAATCCTTAGCAGCAGTCTGCACGGGCCAACAGGCCTGCCCGGCGTTATCCCAGCCCGTCGATCCTTCCCAGTCGGCGCAGGCCCGGAAGGCCGGCGGCGATGAGCGCAGCAGTAAGCAGCAGAGTGGACATGAGCCCGAATTGCTCCGCCAGGGCGGCTCCAGCCAGTGGTCCGATCAGAAGCCCCACCGCAAATGCCAGATTGAACACCGCGTATGCGACTGCGTAGGACTGCCCCTCGTGGCGGTCCACGCGTGCTGCAAGACCGGGCAGGGCGGGTCCGAGGACCAGCGCGCAGAAGAGCCCCGTGGCGATGAACAGCGGTGCGGTCCACCATGCGCCCGGGGCGAGGGCGAATAGCGGCAGGATCAGGATCAGCGGTGCCGCACCCCGGCGGATGGTCGCCACCGCACCCCACTGATCGGCGCTGTGGCCCGCCAGAGGCGAGCCCAGCCCGAACGCCAGCGCGATGAGCCCGAACAGGACCCCGATGGTGCCGGCGCTGCTGCCGAAGCGCTGTTCCAGAAACAGCGGCAGCGTGGGCTCCAGCAACCCCATCACTGCAGCCACGGCGGCGACGACAATGGCCAGCCCGATCACGCCGGGATCGGCGAGCAGGCGGCCCGGGTGGGCGTGCGGTATCGAGTGTCCGGGATGGAGGCGGACGAGCACGATGGCGGCGGCGGCCGTCAGGGCGAAAGCGACAATGGCCGGCAGAACAAAGGCAGCGGCCACGCCGAACCAGTCGCTGACAAACCCGCCCAGCGGCGGGCCTGCCATCAGGCCTACGGCGAACCCGGTCATGACCAGCCCCATGGTGCGCCCGCGCTCCCGGGCCGGCCACTGGTCGGCGATAATCGCCAGACCGGCCGTCCAGGTGGCTCCCGAGGTGGCACCCTGCAGTGTGCGTGCGACCACCATCGCCGTGAAGCTCTCGGCCGACAGGAACAGCAAAAGGATCAGGGCAAGTCCGCCGATGCCGGCGATCAGCGGTATCCGGTACCCCCAGCGCCGGATTCCCAGACCGATCAGCGGCGTCGCAACGCACAGGCCGAAGGCGTAACTGCCCAGCAGGATGCCGGCGGCGGTCTGCCCGAACTCGAGCTCCGCGCCGAGCCGCGGCAGCATTGGCACCACCAGCCCGTAGACCAGCGTGTCCAGTGACACACCGGCAACAATGACGGCCAGCAGGGCCCGGCGCAGACCTGGAGTCATGGTCATGGTGTGCTGTCTCCGGTCGGGGGCAGCGGCGTGGCCATCAATGGCCGGTGCCCATCGCCTCCGGCCAGGGCACCAGCTGGTTGCCGTCCGGGGAGTGCAGGATGTCGCCGGGCTGAATCAGCTCCAGTTCGATGCCGCAGGCGGCCGCCTGGTCCTGCCAGTGCTGGCGGATTCGCTGGATGGATTCCGGCGCCAGCGGGTATTGATTGGCGAAATACAACACCTGGCCGTCGGCGGAGCGGGCGAGCACGGTATAGGCCACCGGCCCCATGCCGGAGCGGCTGTGTTCGGTGAGGCTCAGGCCGGCAACGTTCTCCCAGTCGTCTGCTGAGGTAATGACCTCGTTGACCTCACGGGTGTCCGGCGGCATGGCGCCCATGCGCGCCGCCGATGCGGCCTGATCGATCTCTGCAGCGACCAGCTCGGGCGTGTGTTCCACCATGTAGAGCTGCAGTCCGTGGGCGGCCAGCCCCGCGGTGTACTGCCGCTGCAGCTGCTGGTAGCGGGCGTAGCCGGCGGCCGGGTCCTCGTGTCCGGGCTGCTCCGCACGCCACTGACTGAAGGTGAGGAACCGTGCAAACGCCTCGCCACCGTCCACAAGGAAGAGGTTGCCTTCCGGGAGGGTGACCCGCGCCGGCGGACGGTTAGTGAACAGTGCCGCTTCCAGAAGCTCCCACAAGCCGCCGAGTTCGGCGTTTTCCAGCTGGATTTTCATCAGCGCGCAGAGATCGTTGAACGTCGCGAAAGAGAGGTTCAACGCCTTGATGCCGAAGCTGTCCTGGATCAGCTGCCCGGTCTTCAGCGAGGCCCGTCCTTTCTCCAGTAGCGTTTTCTCCAGCCGGGCACCGAGTTCGTCCATGGCGTCGGGTTCGCCCAAAAACAGGAAAGGAATCGCCAGCAGTGGACCGGCACCAGGCCGGCATTCCGGGGCAATGGCCGGGATCGGGAATTCCTCGCCGCGGGTGCCAATGGCCATGACCTGGGGCTGGAAGCGGGTGTCCGGCAGGCTGCGGCGGTAGAGTTCCGAGAGAATATCCACCATGGGCAGGCCGGGGCGCAGCACCTCGGTGAGATCATACAGACCGCCCAGGGTGACAAACCCATATTCCTGGAGTGGGCCAAGAATGCGTTGCAGATCCTCGGCCAGCGCCCAGCACAAGCGGTCGGCATCCTCCCAGGCCAGGGGGGCCGGGGGGCGCGCGCCCTGCGTTACCGTTTCGATATCCAGTTCCACGGTGAGTACGGCCGGCACTGATGCCACCTGGTTCTGCATGGGACCTCCGGGGGCGCAATAGGCAATATGGTTAAGCGGGCGCGAGTATACCTGATCCGCAACGGGCCGTGCTCGCTGTTGAATGCCACGGAATCTCCCTTCCCGGCGGTTGCTTTAAAACGGACAGCAAACGCCCGATTCTCAAAAGGATTGATAACGAAACCGTTTTGCACTATCTTTTCGCGAAATCGTGTTTTCGCGGAATGGAGCCGCAGGTGCACAGCAGACGGACGCTGAATGAAGCGCGATTGATTCGTGCATGATGGCGTTTTCATGACGGAAACAATGCAGACGAGAACTCGAACACTGGTTCAGTGTCATCAAAGCGGGTCCCCTTTACGGGCATAACTTCCAAGTACAGGAGTCGAGATGGACTTAACCAAGCACAGCACCCCGGAACTCAACCAGCTCAAGAAGGATATCGACAAGGAGCTGAAAAAGCGGCGCCGTCAGGACGTCAAGGAAGCGCAAAAGGAACTCAAGCAGGTTGCCGAGAAGTACGGTCTGGCCGTCACCGAACTCGTTCCCGGCGGAGCAACGAAATCCGGTGCCAAGGCGGGTGTGGTTCGCTTCCGGCATCCGGAGGATCCCAGCAAGGGCTGGTCCGGTCGCGGGCGCAAGCCGGCCTGGATCAAGGAATGGGAGGCCAAGGGGCGCTCCCTGGAGGATCTGCGCGTCGACTGAGCCGGCTTCCGGCGGCCGTCAGGGAATCGCTGAAGGCACCGCTCGGGTGCATTCTTCGGCGTTTCTCTGGCGTGCCCGCAGGATTGGGGGGTGCTACCCGCGCAGCCCCACTCCACGGTGGAGTAGCAGCAGGCTCAGGCCACCCAGCAGGCCGATGAACAGGCAGATGATGGCGTAAGCAAACCAGATATTGATGTCCGAGGTGCCGAGGAACCCGTAACGAAACGCGTTAATCATGTAGAGAATGGGATTCGCCATGGACACGCCCTGCCAGAACTCCGGCAACATGCCGATGGAATAGAAAACCCCCCCAAGATAGGTCAGCGGCGTGAGTACGAACGTGGGGATGATGGCAATATCATCGAACTTCTTCGCGAACACGGCGTTGACGAAGCCACCCAGAGAAAATAGAACCGACGTCAGGAAAACCACCGAGATGATCACGAACACGCTGTGAATCTGGAGTGTGGTAAAGAAGCTTGCCACGACGGTGACGATCAGGCCGGTGAGCAATCCGCGGGCGACTCCTCCGGAGATATAGCCCAGGAGAATGATCATGCTCGGTGTCGGCGAGACCATTAATTCTTCAATGTGGCGCTGGAACTTGGCCCCGAAAAACGAGGATACTACGTTGCCATAGGAGTTGGTGATCACCGCAATCATGATGATTCCAGGAACGATGAAGTCCATGTAGGTGTAGCCGTCCATGGGACCGATCCGTGGCCCGATCAGATTGCCGAAGATCACGAAGTACAGGGACATGGTGATGGCCGGCGGCAGAAGGGTCTGCGCCCAGATGCGAAGAAAGCGGTGTACTTCCTTGTGGGCGATGGTCTGCAGGGCGACCAGGGACTGTTTCCAGTACATGGGAAGGGAACCTCTGGAGGGATTGGCTCAGGCGCTTTCCGATTCCGGCTGCGGCGGGGTCTGGGGCCCACCGTCGGCGCTGCCGTTTTCCACCAGCCGCAGGAACAGCTCCTCCAGCCGGTTGGCCTTGTTGCGCATGCTGACGACGGTGATGCCGCGCTCGCCAAGGGCCGCGAACAGATCGGTAAGCGACTGCTCGCCGGTGATCTCCACTTCCAGCCGCTGACGGTCCAGGTGTTCAATGGTATACCCGGGAATGTCGTGCGCCCGCTCCAGCGGACCCGTGACATCGAGAATGAAGGCATGGGTGTTGAGGCGGTTGAGTAGCGCCTGAGTGCCGGTGTTCTCGATGATGCGGCCCTCGTCGATGATGGCGATACGCTCGCAGAGCGTTTCGGCCTCCTCGAGATAATGCGTGGTCAGGATGATTGTCGTGCCGCGCTGGTTGATCTCCCGCAGGAACTCCCACATGGAACGACGCAGCTCGATGTCCACCCCCGCCGTGGGCTCGTCGAGGATGAGCAGCGGCGGTTCGTGAACCAGGGCGCGGGCGATCATGAGGCGGCGCTTCATGCCACCGGACAGCGTCCTGGCGGCGTCCTTGCGCTTGTCCCACAGGCCCAGCTTGCGCAGGTAGCGCTCGGCCCGCTGGCGGGCGCGGGGGCGCGGGATACCGTAGTACCCCGCCTGGTTGAGCACGATCTGCTCCACCGTCTCGAAGCCGTTGAAGTTGAACTCCTGGGGCACCAGGCCAAGCCGGGTTTTCGCCTCCCAGGGCTGGCGTGTCAGATCATGGCCGAAGATCTCGACACGGCCGCCGGTGGGGGTAACCAGCGTACTGATGATGCCGATGAGCGTGGACTTGCCGGCACCGTTGGGCCCCAGGAGCCCGAAGAAGTCGCCTTCGGAAACCTCCAGGCTGACGTCCCGTAGCGCGGTGACGCCACCTTTGTAGGTCTTGTCCAGATGCTGCACGGAGAGCGCGTTCATCATGTTTGCGATGCCGTTGATACCCCCTGAGCGGGTTGGGCCAGGCGGTGGCCTGCACGTCCCGGTGCCGTAGCGGGAACCTGGCCGGAGAGGCGCGTAGGATAGCCGCCCGGCCGCCGTAGCGGCAAGGCCACCCCGTTTCTGCCGGGGCGGCGGGTGAAGGAATGATGCTGATCCATGGAACCTGTAGGATTCTAAGGCGTCACACCCCGTGAGTAGCCGCTGATCGTGCTGCAGTTTGACACGCTTCTGTAACTGGCTGCTAAGCTTTGAAACTTTACGCGAGATTGGCCTCATTGGCCGCAATTGGGAGAAAGCCTGACTATGCGAACTCAGATGATTGGAACCGGGGCGCTGCGAGCCCTCGTCGCCGTGGCGGCGCTGGCCTTTGCCGGCAATGCGGCGGCGCAGCTTGAAGGCGGCCAGGGTGGCCAGGGCGGGCAGCAGGGCGGCCCGCAGATGGAGCTCCAGCAGATCCAGCAGCGGTTGGCTGAGGTGCAGCAGCAGGCGCTCGACGATAACCCCGGCCTGCAAGCGCAGCGCGACGAGCTGGAAGACCTGGTGATCCGCAAGATGGAAGAGGCCGGTTATGACCCGGATGCCAGCATGGAGACGCTGGAGAATGTCCAGGGCCAGATCCAGGACGAAAGCCTGTCGGATGACGAGCGTCAGCAGATGCTGCAGGAAGCCCAGCAGGCGCAGCAGGATCTTCAGGAAGCCCAGCAGGTTGCCATGCAGGATGACGAGGTCGTGGAAGCGCAGCAGGCGTTCCAGGACGATCTCATGGATGCCATGCGGGACATCGAGCCTGACACCGATGAAATGATCGAGGACTTTCAGCGCATTCAGGAAGAAATGCAGGGAGGCATGGGTGGCCAGGGCGGCCAGGGTGGCGGCGGTATGGCGCCGCAGTAACCCCTCGATCTTCTCGTTCCAGGCCCGGGTCCGGCACTGCCGGCCCGGGCTTTTTTCGTTCGTCAACTGTTCCGAGTCGCACGGGGGTTGAAAAAGTCCGATATCGGACTATCC
>SKYZ01000156.1 GCA_007127625.1 Aquisalimonas sp.
CGTGGCCGGCGTACCGTTCCGTCAGTCGAACAGGCTCCGGACACCATCGCGCACGCTGTCCCGGACCTCGCCGCGAGTCTCGCCGGCAGCGTCGTCCCGGGCATCTTCCCCGGTCCCGCGAATCTGGCGACCGAGCCACCCCGGCTCGTCACTGCCACTGTCCTCACCGTCTGCCGCACGCTCGCGGGCCTGCTCCGCCTCGGCCATCAGGTCCCGGTGGCGGACGTCCGGCGGCAGGGTGAAGCTATGATCCGGCAGACTGTCGGAACTGAATTCCTTGAGTTTCATGTCCCGGGAGCGGAGCAAGGTGTACTCCGAGGTGTCCACCTGACCGACGCCCACCATCTCGGCGTCCTGCTCGACCACCTCGAACATCTCCCCCATGCGCTCGAAGGCCTGACCGATCCCCCGCAGGCGCCCATCATCACTGAGCACGATGCGATCGATCTCCTCCCAGTCACCGGCCCAGTCATCCCCCTGCTCCAGGCGATAGAGCTCGCCGACGAACCCGGCGATCATTTCCTCTTCGCCCAGGGGCTCGATCCGCACGTCCGGCTGCGACGACGCCTCCCCGCTCAGTTCCGTAATCTGATCGGCGGATATGGCATACCAGCCCTCATCGTCACGCCCGAGAACATGCCCCTCGCCCCCCGCAATCAACAGGAACTGTCGTTCCGGACCCGGCAAGCCGATACGCAGGTTATCCGCGTCCCGGTACTCGACGGTGAATTCGCCATCCGGCGTGTCGTACACGGCGCGACTGTCCGCCAGGGCTTGCCCTGCGCCGGCCAGAAGCAATGGCGCGGCTGCCGCCGCGGCGATGATTCGATTGGTGGTTGTCATGATCTGCCCCCCGCTCCATGCGCCCCGACGCGGCTCCCGGAGCCCTGATCGGGTGTTTCTGATTACCGCACCAACATACTCACGTTCACTGCGGGTTCCTAGTGTCCTGTAACCCACGGAAAACGCCCAGGGCCCGGGCCATCCATGGCCCGGCGCCTGTGCGCCGGCGCACGATTCAGCGATCACGGCGCTCTGGCACTCCCCACCGCAATCGCTGCGCCGCCGGTCGGACTTGCAAGCGCGCACCCATGCACGTCTACCCACCCGTTCCTGGTCATCATGCCTCACGTCACCTTACAAATGCCTTACATCCCGGCAACCACGCCTGACCACGGACGATGCCGGCGGGCTAGTGTCCGCACCGCATGTACGTTTAGGCTTGGCGGTCTCGCCAACAGGGAGTCCATCATGCCCCGGGACCGCGGTTTCGCACTGTCCGCCCTGCAATCGGCGGGCGCCCAGCTCGCACTGGTACTCAGCGCCCTGCTCGCCGCCGGGGCACAGGCACAACCGGTCACCCTGGATCAGCTCACCGATGACGAAACCGCCGCGGAACTGGACGCTGCCGATCGCCAGGAACTGGAGCAGAGTCTGGACGACGTCATCACGACACTGGAGGACGCGGAGCAGCGCGGCGCCCTGCTGGGGGATCTCCGGGAACTGCGCGCCGCCATCGGCGAGACCGAAGAGGAACCGGCAGCGACCCCCGGCGCCGGACTGCTGGACGCGCTGAGCGCCGCCCTGGACCAATTCGCGGAGGAGGCCACACCGGAGGGCACCCTCCTGGATGCCTGGGCGGAACGCACCAGCGAAGCGTGGCAGGATATCAGCGCCATCGCCACGGATGCCGATACCAGCACTCTCGCTGGCTTCGCTGCAGATATCGGAGTGTTTGTCGCCGTCTGGGTGGCAATGGTGGGCGCAGGGCTGTTTCTGGCGCGGCACGTCTCGAATGCCCGCGGATGGCCACAGCGATTGCCCAACGAGCCCCGCGGCTGGCTGCTCGCCGCTCATCTGCTGCGCCGCCTCATCCCATGGGCCCTGGGTTTCGGCATCCTCCTGGGCTCGCTGCAACTGGTGCCGGCAACACCTGGCCGCACCGCCGCGGTGGTGCTGGCGTATGCCGCGCTACTCGGCCGCTCGGTGGGGCTGGTCTGTGAACTGGTCCTGGCGGTC
Organism: Aquisalimonas sp.; assembly: GCA_007127625.1. GTDB lineage: Bacteria > Pseudomonadota > Gammaproteobacteria > Nitrococcales > Aquisalimonadaceae > Aquisalimonas. The sequence continues at coordinate 2,020 of SKYZ01000156.1, forward strand.
TTCGCCCGCGGCCACCGGCGCCCCGCAGTTACGATCCTTCGCCGCCACGGCCTGCCACGCCTGTTCCTCCTGGGGGCGCTGGTGGGCCTGGCCGATGCCACCGGCTCCGGAACCATCGAGGCCCTGCTGGGGACTTCCCTTGCCGAACTCGTTGCCCTGCTGATCAGCGGTGTTGCCACGTTGCTGGCGGGGGATTTCGTCCTGCGGTTCCGACGCCCGATCCGCCACGCCATCTACAACCGCCCCTTTCACGAGCGCCGGCGCAACACCACCGCCAACGAACTCCTGCGACTGATCAGCCGCTACTGGCACCTGCCCTTGCTGTTGCTGGTGCTGATGTCGCTGGTGACGGTGGTGGTGGCCACCGGGGAGCCCGGGGAAGTCCTCGCCCGGGGCGTCATCTGCATCGCCCTGCTCACCGCCACACTGGTGGCCACCGGGCTGATCAATCATCACGCCGAGCGACTTGAACGGCGGCCACGGCGCATCTCCGACTACCAGCGCCGCCTGGAGCGCTTCGGGTACACAGTGGCACACCTGGTGGTGTGGACCGCCTTCATCGAGCTGTCCCTGTGGGTCTGGGGTGGCTCTCTGTTCGGTTTCGGCCAGGAGACACTGGGTGGGCGCATCGCCCAGGCGTTACTGGCGGTGGCCATCACGGCCCTGCTCGCCTGGCTGGCGTGGATCGTCGCCGACAGCACCATACAGCGGGGCCTGACCTCCACCATGGAAGGCCGCGGCCGGCGCGTGAATACGGCGCGGGTGCAGACCATCACGCCCATGGTCCGCAACGTGATCTTCACGGCCATCCTAGTGATA
>SKYZ01000485.1 GCA_007127625.1 Aquisalimonas sp.
CCACGGCGCAGGAACTCATGGCGAAACACGGTGGCAGCGTTCAGGCCTTCGGCCTGGATATCCGTGATGCCCAGGCCGTGGACGACATGGTGGGCACCATCTTTCAGGACGGGCCGCTCACCGGCCTGGTGAACAACGCCGCCGGCAACTTCATCAGCCGCACCGAGGACCTGTCGCCGCGCGGGTTCGACGCCATTGCCAACATTGTCATGCACGGCACCTTCTACGTGACCCAGGCAGTCGGCAAACGCTGGATTGCCGGCGGTCACCCGGGCAGTGTGGTGTCCATCGTCGTGACCTGGGTGGAAAACGGCGGGCCGTTTGTTGTCCCGTCGGCCATGAGCAAGTCCGCCGTGCACACCATGACCAAATCTCTGGCGACGGAGTGGGGCGGCCACGGCATCCGTCTGAACGCCATCGGCCCCGGGGAGATCCCCACGGAAGGCATGAGTGCGCGCCTGAGCCCTGGGCAGAAGCCGGGGGAGCGGGCGGCGAAGAACAACCCCATGGGCCGAACGGGGACCATGGAGGAGCTGCAGAACCTGGCCACCTTCCTGCTCTCCGACGGTTGCCCCTGGCTGACCGGGCAGACCATCTTCATGGACGGCGGTGGCTACCTGGCCACGGGTGGGAACTTCTACGAGCTGCGCGAATGGACTGACGAGCAATGGCAGCAGGCGCGGGAGGCCATTCAGTCGCAGAACCGCAAGGACCGCGATCAGCGGTCGTGACAGGCCAGCACCCGTATGATCCGGATACGTGTTGGAAGCTGTCGCGACTGACGTCGCTCCCACAAGGCCGACAGCACCCCCTGTGGGAGCGACGTCAGTCGCGACACCCCGAGTCCCGGGCAGGCAACAGGCCCTAGTGTCCTCACCCACTCCAGCCAACAGAGGGCTGTCCATGCAGACACCGGAACAGCCGGTCCTCCGCGATATCGTCCTCGTCGGCGGCGGTCACAGCCATGTGGGCGTTCTCCGCCGATTTGCCATGAAGCCCATCCCGGGCGTGCGGCTGAACCTGATCTGCCGCGATACCCATACACCGTATTCGGGCATGCTGCCCGGCTACATCGCCGGACACTACGACTACGACGACGTCCACATCGATCTCAGCCGCCTGGCCGAGTTCGCCGGTGCGCGGTTCTTCCGCGACGAGGCCGTGGGCATCGACCGCGCCAACGGCCGGGTGCTGTGTCGCGGACGCCCGTCAGTGCCCTACGACCAGCTTTCCATCAATATCGGTTCCACGCCCCAGGTGCAGCAGGTGGAAGGCGCCGAGGCCCACGCTGTGGCGGTGAAACCCATCCACCGGTTCGACGACCGCTGGCAGTCGCTGTTGGAGCGGGTGCGCAATCATCCCGGCGAAACGCGTATCGCGCTGGTTGGCGGCGGTGCGGGCGGGGTGGAGCTGACCCTGGCGATGCAATACCGGCTGCGGAACGAGCTCCGGGCTCTGGGTCGGAATCCGGAAGAACTCGTGTTTCACCTGTTCAATAGCGGTCCCCGCATTCTGCCCACGCACAACGCCTTCGTGCGCCGGAGTTTCGAACGGGTGCTGGCCGAGCGCGGCGTCGAGGTTCACTGCGGCGCGGAGGTGGACCAGGTCGGCGCCGGTCGCCTGCGCACGGCCGGCGGCGAGAGCCTGGAAGCGGACGAGATCGTCTGGGTGACCCGCGCCGGCGGTGCCCCCTGGTTGCGGGAGACCGGATTGGAACTCGACGAGCACGGGTTCATCCGGGTGGAGGATACCCTGCAGACCGTCACCGACCCGCGCGTCTTCGCCGCCGGCGATATCGCCTCCATGGTGAACCACCCGCGGGAGAAAGCGGGAGTGTTCGCCGTGCGGCAGAGTCGGCCCCTGGCGGACAACCTGCGCCGCGCGGTGGAAGGGCGGGCGCTGAAACCCTATCACCCGCAGTCCCAGTGGCTTGCCCTGATCAGTACCGGTGACCGGCACGCCGTCGCCTCCCGGGGCAGCATGGGTTTCCGCGGTGACTGGGTGTGGCGCTGGAAGGACTGGATCGACCGCCGCTTCATGGCCCGGTTCAATGACTTGCCGGCCATGGAAGAACAGGCGCCGAAACAGCACTCCTCGGTGCAGCTGGAGGGCGAGGAGGCGCAGCAGGCCATCTCCGCCGTGGCGATGCGCTGCGGCGGCTGCGGCGCCAAGGTGGGCGCGTCCACCCTGTCCCGAGCCCTGGGCATGCTGCAGCCGGCGCAGCGCGACGATGTGCTCATTGGCCTGCACGCGCCGGACGATGCCGCGGTGGTGCGGGTGCCTCCGGGCAAGGCCATGGTTCACACCGTGGACTTCTTCCGCGCCTTCATCGACGACCCGTATGTCTTCGGCCGCGTGGCGGCTAATCATGCCCTGGGGGATATCTTCGCCATGGGGGCGGAGGCGCAGAGCGCGACGGCGGTGGCCACGATTCCGTCGGGGCTGGAATCCAAGGTCGAGGATACCGTCTACCAGATGATGTCCGGGGCGCTGGAGATCCTCAACGACGCCAACTGTGCCCTGGTGGGCGGGCATACCGGTGAGGGCAAGGAACTGGCCCTGGGTTTCGCCGTCAATGGCCTGGTGGATGACGATCTCGATGCCATCATGCGCAAGGGCGGCATGCGGCCCGGCGACGTGCTGGTGATTACCAAGCCGGTGGGTACCGGCACGCTGTTCGCTGCCCATGCCAAGCTGGAGGCCAGGGGGCGCTGGATCGATGCCGCACTCACCTCCATGTGCCAGTCCAACCGTCAGGGGGCGGATTGCCTGCACGCCCACGGTGCCACGGCGTGTACGGATATCACCGGCTTCGGCGTGCTGGG
>SKYZ01000152.1 GCA_007127625.1 Aquisalimonas sp.
CATTTTGATACTGTAACTTGGGAAAAGTTGTTCAGTACTCCGAGGGCCCTGCGGTCGCACGCTGTTGCAGCAGAAAAGTGATACAAACCCCCTTCTAAGGGGGGTTCGACACCACCGGTTGTGCAAACGACATTCCTTGTCCACCAGGCCCCCTGTAGTCTGCCAACCAGACTCAACGCAGACCGCATCGAGGACTGAACGTATGGCCAGGGAAACCGACCCCCATGTTCCATTGTTCAGGCGCTCTGCCGGAGAAACCGCTCCACCCGATTACGGCCCCGTTCCTTGGCGTCGTACAGCGCCCGATCAGCCTCGCGGACCAGTGTTGACGGGCCGTCCACCTCTCTGGTCCCTGGCTCGAACACGGTCAGGCCAATGGAGGCGGTAACCTCGATAGGGTGCCCGTCATCGCTCATGAAGCGGGTCGACTCCAGGGCAGAGCGCAGGCGTTCCATGACCATGCTGGCATGCTCCCGGTCGGTGCCGGGCAAAAGCACGATGAACTCCTCGCCCCCGTAGCGCGCGACGCAGTCGCCGTCGCGCAGTCGCACTGCCAGGATCTTTGCCGCCTCGGCAAGGATGCGGTCGCCGGTGAGGTGACCGTGGCGGTCGTTGACGGCCTTGAAGTGGTCCAAATCGATGAACGCAACGGTCAGGGGCCACTGGTTGTCGCGGGCCAGGGCGAACTCGCCGTCGAGGCGCTGATCCAGGTGCCAGCGGTTGTTGAGGCCGGTGAGCCGGTCCCGGTGCGCGGTCTCCCGCCACTGACGCGTGCTCTCCTCGAGCTCGCAGGCCTCCTGCTCGCGGGCGGCCATCTGGCGGATCATCTCGAGCTGCCGTGTGGTGAGGATCTCCCTGGCCTGGTCCACTACACCGGCGGCGTAAGTGGCCGAGACGATGGTGGTCTCGAACAAAGCCTCCGTGCTCGGGATCTGCTCCGAGATCCGGTCAAGCGCCTCTGTCAGTGCAGCACCGTCAAGATCGAGGAGCTGGCCTGCTTCGCTGGCCACATCGCCGGGATCGACATGACCGTCGCCGGCGAGGAAAAGCTCCGCGACCGTGCTCGCCAGAGAGACAACGCAGGGAAGCCGCGCGCGTTGTTCTTTTCGTCCGGGAGATAGCGCCGCATGGCTCCCGGCGACTGCCTCGATCAGGTAATCGGGCAGGTGCCATTGCGCCAGCAGCCAGGCACCGGCCTGCGCGTGATCGCAGCCGAACGCCTGTCGTTCCCTCTCGATAAGGGTCTGGTGAGTGGGCCGGTCGTTGGTGATCGCCCCATAGCGCTCCGGCAGCGCCGTCTGGAGTGCCAGGATGCCGATGTCCTGCATCAGCCCTGCCAGGAACAACGATTCCGGATCGCGATGCCCGATGGTCTGCCCGATCTCACGCGACGCCATGGCGCCGAGCAGCGAGCGACGCCAGACATAATCGTTCACATAGGCCGCCTGCGCCGACGTTCGTAAAGAATCCGCCAAGGCGAAACTGAGCGCCACCGTGATGGTCGTGTTCAGCCCCAGAATCGAAATAGCCTGGTGCAGCGTCCTGGCCGTGCGACGCTGGGCGTAAAGGGGCGAGTTGCTGGTCCGGAGCACGCGACTGGCCAGGGCAGGGTCCTGGCTCAGCGTGTGCGCGAGCTGTGTGGCGTCCGGGTCCGGTTCCCGGGCCAGTTGCACCACTTTCACTGCCACGCTGGACAGCGAGGGCAGGTTCGGGCAATACGCCAGTGCTGCCCGGACATCGTCGCTGGATGGTCCGAATGTCTCGGTCATCGGTTTGTCAGCCCCCGAGAACAGAGCCGGTGATGTGCCCACCGGTGCCGTTTTGATGATTCGAGCTGCCGAGCGAACGATCTCGCTGCGAAGCGTTCGATTATCACCCTATATTATGCATTTAGCGTGCATGGCACGAGCTTTCATTATAGCCAATGCATCGTCCATCTGGATCGTGCCCCGCTTCGCGCCCCTGGTTGCGCTTGGCCGCCCCTTCCTTGCGCCCCCACCGCCAACCCCTTACCATTGCCGCCCTGATTCCACCCCGGCTCGCGCGCGCCGCGCGGCCATTGAATACCCAGGAAATTTGTCATGCGCAGCCACTATTGCGGCCAGGTTACCGAAGCGTTACTCGATACGGATGTGGAGCTCTGCGGCTGGGTGCACCGGCGGCGTGACCACGGTGGCGTCATCTTCATCGACCTCCGCGACCGCGATGGCCTGGTCCAGGTGGTGTTCGACCCGGACCGGCCCGAGTCCTTCGCCACCGCCGAGAGCGTGCGCGGCGAGTACGTGCTGCATATCAAGGGCCGCGTGCGCCGCCGCCCGGAGGGCACCGAGAACCCGAACCTGAACAGCGGCCAGGTGGAAGTGCTCGGCCACGAGCTGGACATCCTCAATACCGCCAAGACCCCGCCCTTCCAGCTCGACGACGTGGACGTGGGCGAGGACGTGCGCCTGCGCCACCGCTACGTGGACCTGCGCCGCCCGGAGATGCTGGAGAAGCTGCGCACCCGTGCCCGCATCACCAGCGAGCTGCGCCGGTTCCTGGACGGCGAGGGCTTCATGGACATCGAGACCCCCATGCTCACCCGCGCCACCCCGGAAGGCGCCCGCGATTACCTCGTGCCCAGTCGCGTCCACCAGGGCGAGTTCTACGCCCTGCCGCAGTCGCCGCAGCTCTTCAAGCAGTTGCTGATGATGTCCGGCATGGACCGCTACTACCAGATCACCCGCTGCTTCCGGGACGAAGACCTGCGCGCCGACCGCCAGCCCGAGTTCACCCAGCTCGACATCGAGACCTCGTTCATGGACGAGAACGGCATCATGG
>SKYZ01000494.1 GCA_007127625.1 Aquisalimonas sp.
CCAGACGAATGGTAACCATGAATCGAATATCCCTCAGAACTGCGCGGATTGCGGTGCACCGCTGCTTCAGTGAATCGCGCATTGTACTGAATTTGGTGCCAATGTGAAGGGGCGTTTGGCCTAGTGTCCTGTAACCCGGCGGGTTACAGGACACCAGCAGCGCAACACCGTCAGGGATTGGCAAGCGCTTTCAGGCTGCGCTCCAGCCCCAGAGTGACTCGTGCCATGGCCAGGTAGTCGAGCCGGCCAGGCGTATCCCCCGGGCGATGGTACTGCGGATCCCGGAACGGCAGGGTATCCGTGACCAGAAACGCCGGGAAGTCGCCATCCCAGAACGAGCGGTGATCGGACCGGGTCACCCCGGGCACCCATTCCGGCAGCGCCGTGCCGTGGGAAGGAATCCGGCCGCTCCGACGGAAGCCATCAATCGCCTGCCGCACCAGCGGCGCGTCGCGGCTGCGGGTGATGAAGCCGATGAAGTCCCCGCGCTCCGGGTAGAACCAGGCGATGGGCGCCAGGGGATAGTGCTGGCTGCCGGGCTCGTCGCTGAAGTAGCCCACGCCATCCAGGGATATCGCTGCGCGCACATCGTCGCCCGCCTCCTGCAGGGCGCGCACGTAGGCCTGGCTGCCCATGTCCCGGGTCCGGAAAAACGGGTGCTCCTCGTTGGCGAAGGCGACGAAGCGCAGCGTCCGTGCTTGCGGCCGGTCCTGGAACTTCGCCGCCAGGGCGAGCAGGACGGCAACTCCGGAGGCGTTGTCATTGGCCCCGGGCGACCCCGGGACGGTGTCGTAATGGGCGCCGAGCACGACGATTTCGTCCGCACGTCCGGTGCCCGGGACTTCGGCAATGACGTTGTGGGCCTCGGCGCCGGCGAAGCGGCCACCGCGGATGCGATAGGAATGGCGCTCCGGCACGTAGCCCTCACCCGCCAGGCGCCCGGCAATCCACCCGACGCTGGCCTCCATGCTCCCCGGAATGCGCATGTTGCGTTCACCGATCCCGTCGGCCAGGGCGCTGACGTCGCTGTGCAGCTGCCGAGCAAGCAGCCACTCGCGGGGCTCAGGCACCGGGCCCACCCGGGCCTCCGGACTGCCGGGCATCCAGGTACTCCACAGCACTGCCGCCAGCGGCGCCGCAGCTACGGACGCCAGGACCAGCGCCATCACCAGGCCACGCCGACGCATGCTTCCTCCTCCACCAGCCGCTCCTGGCAACCATGAACCGACTGCACCGGTGCGTGGTTTCAGTGTAATCTCCCCGCAAACAATCACCCAGCGAGGAGCCGATGACCACCCAGCGGGAGACCGATGCCGATGCCGTCCGCCAGCAGTGGGAGGCGGAGGCAGACGCCGTACGCCGCCGGCTGAAACAGGCCGACACCAACAGTCTCGGCACCATTGCCCGGTACAGCGGGCTGGAATTCCTCCAGGCCGTGTTCTCCGGCGAACTGCCGCACCCGCCCATCGGCGAGACCATGGGCTTTCTACCCATTCTGGCCGAGCACGGTCGCGTGGTGTTCCAGGGCACACCGGCGACGAACCACTACAACCCCATCGGTTCCGTTCACGGCGGCTGGGCCGCCACGCTGCTGGACTCCTGTGTCGGCTGTGCCGTGCAGTCCACGCTGCCCCGGGGCAAGGGCTACACCACCCTGGAGCTCAAGGTGAACTACGTGCGGGCGCTCACCCCGCAGTCGGGGCCGGTCCGCGCCGAAGGGCGCGTGATCCACGCCGGCGGGCGGGTGGCCACCGCCGAGGGTCAGCTCCGCGACGCCGCCGGCAGACTGTACGCCCACGCCTCCACCACCTGCATGGTCATGGATCTGCCCACGGCGGACTGACCGGGTTCCTTTACCGCTCCCGGCGGTATTACCCGGACCGCAGGCGCATGCCCAGCGTCTCTTCCAGGGAGGCCAGGGCCGCGTCGGGTTCGGTCACCTTGATGGTGGTCATGCCGAGCTCGCGGGCGGGCTTGAGGTTGATGCCGAGATCGTCCAGGTACACCACCTCCTCCGGCGGCACCGCCATCAGTTCACAGGCGTGTCGGTAGATACGCGGGTCCGGCTTGCGCAGGCCGAGGCGGGAAGATTCCACCACCTGCTCGAACTCGGCCATGACCGCCTCGATCTCCCGGGCGCGCTCGGCGTCAGGCTGCATGCTGGGCCCCTCTCCGGCGCGGACATTGTTGGTAATACAGGCGATCCGGTACTGCCCGCGAATCCGGCGCAGCGCGTCCACCATTTCCTGGCGCAACTGACCGGAGAGCAGACGGATGATGTCACGCCCGGGCACCCGGTGGCCCGCCGCCGCACTCTCTTCGGCGAAGGCCTGGTCGAAGGCATCCAGGTCCAGCTCGCTGCGCTCGAAACGCGCCCAGGCGTTGCTGTCCGGATTGGTGGCATTGATGGTGCGCAGAAAATCCCGGGGCAGTCCGTGCTGCTCTTCGTAACGCCGGAAGTTTTCGAAGGGACTGGTGGTGAGTACCCCACCGAAATCCCAGAACACAGCGGTAATGGTCATGCCTGAACTCCTTAGAAAGACGGATCAACCAGCCAGTGCAATGGTCTAACAGCATGCTGATAGACGCCATCCCGACCCTTTTCGGCCGTGTGTGCCGCTTTGGCAGGCTGCTAAGCTGATGGGACCAGTGGCCAACGGTGAGGAGACTACCCATGGAAATGCTGCTCGGCGCGATTCTCAAAGAAAAACCCCAGGCGCTGTTCACCGTCAGTCAGAACGCCTCGGTGAAAGAGGCGGTGGACATCATGGCAGAGAGCAACGTCGGCTGCGTCATGGTCATCGACCACGGCCG
>SKYZ01000158.1 GCA_007127625.1 Aquisalimonas sp.
AGCGCTTCGGAATGATCGAAATAGTCGGCAAAGCGCGCACCCTCGGCTTCCTTTCCCTCGACCACGCGCGCGCGCACCACGCCTTCGCGCGACAGCCGGCTGCGCATGCCGCCGAGCAGGTCGGCGTCCTCGCTCCAGCGTTCGATCAGGATCGCGCGGGCGCCATCGAGTGCGGCCCTGGTGTCGGCAACGCCGCGTTCGGCGTCGACGAACCGGGCGGCGAGGGCTTCGGGGTCAACGCGGGGGCCGGCCAGCAGCGCGTCGGCAAGCGGCGCCAGACCCGCCTCGCGGGCGATCTGCGCCTTCGTGCGCCGCTTCGGGCGATAGGGCAGGTAGAGGTCTTCCAGGCGCTGCTTGGTGTCTGCTGCCTGCAGTGCCTCGAGCAGGCTGTCGCTGAGCTGGCCTTGCTCGCGGATGGTCGCGATGACGGCGTCACGCCGCTCCTCCAGCTCCCGCAGATACCCCAGCCGTTCTTCGAGTTGGCGTAGCTGGGTGTCATCGAGCCCGCCGGTGGCCTCCTTGCGGTAGCGGGCGATGAACGGCACCGTGGCGCCATCGTCCAGGAGCCGGATGCTGGCATCCACTTGCGGCAGGCGCACGCCCAGTTCTTCGGCGATCCGTCGGGTCAGGGTCTCGGCCATGGAGGTCGGTCACGTTCACTGCGGGAAAGGCGCGATAGTACTAACCTTTCGCCGTCCTTTGCCAGGTCCCGGTGGTTGTTGCGCCGCCGGAAGGCGCAGGGGCACCTGCGGGAGATCGCGACTGACGTCGCCCCCACGAAGGCACACACTAGCGCATGATGCCGATGCCGATGCCGAAGTTCACCCGCGGCTCCTGGCGCTGGGTGGTGGCCTGGCGCGGCCACAGGTGCACATCGTCGGCGCCGACCACGGCATAGCGGTACTCGGCCTCGCCGATGGTGGCGGTACGGGACTCCTGCAGCCGGCCGCGGATTGTCACCTGACGCCCCTCGCTGTAGTCCGCCGGCTCCAGGTAGCCGTCGGCGATGATCAGGAAACGCCCCTGGGAGGAACGATCCGTACGGGGTTGCTCGCCGCGGTCCAGTGGGTAGGCGAGCACCTCCAGCTGCGTGGACTCTTCCTGGGGGCGCACGCTGATAATGGTGCCGCCCCAGATCACGAGTTCGTCCTGGATGCGCTCGCTGGCCGCCTGGCGGGGCTGCAGATCCCGGTTCACACCCTCGGTGTCGAAACCGGGGCCGCTGGCGCAGGCGGAAAGCGCCAGGGCAGCGAGGATGGCGAGTAGCAGTCCGGTGGTGCGTGTACCCATAACCGCTCCGGGAGTCAGTAATAGCGGTAACCGCGACGGTGCGGATACCAGGGATCATACCAGGGGTCATACCAGGGATCGTAGAACGGACCGCGCGGGTGCGGTGGGTACGGTCGGTGTGAAACCGGCTCCCGTTTCGGCCATAGATGGTGGCCGCTGGTGCGTACCCGCACGTAGTCGTAGTCGTGATCGCCCACCGGCCGCGTCACGGTGCCGTCGACGGTGCCGGTCACGGTCATGCTGCGACCCGGCTCGTGGATGGCCGGATCCAGGAAGCCGTCGATGACGGCGAGAAACCGGCCGGGGCTGCCGTCGGTGTCCCTGGGACGCCCGCCGCGGTCGAGTTCCCGTGCGACGATCTCCACCAGCGTCGTATCACTGCGGTTTTCCACCTCGGTGATGGTGCCGCCCCAGCGGACCGTCTCGCCCTCGAACCGTTCCGGTGCCTGCCGGACCTCGGCGAGCTGTGCGCTGTCGCGCCCGGGGTCGGGGATGCTGCCCGGCGTGCCGGCGCAGCCGGCCAGAGCGACCGCTGCCGCCAGAACGAACGCCGACGATCCCTTGCCCATGGTAGCGCCTCCCGAATTCAGGGTTTACCGAGATCAGACCGTTTCAGGTCCGACTCGTTCAGCCCGCTTTGCCGCGGTCGGCGAGGGTGACCGTCGCCACACCGGCGCCGATCAGGATCAGGCCGACGATGTTGGTGGCCGAGAGGGTCTCGCCCAGGGCGATCGCGGACGCCACCAGCCCGAAGGCGGGCACGCCAAGGCTGCCGATGGAGGTGGTCACCGCCGGCAGGGCACGGGTGATGGTGATGATCGCCCAGAACGGGAACGCCGTTGCCAGTGGGCCGTTGTACACCAGGATGCTCAGGAGCACCGGGTCCGACCAGTCCACCGAGGAGGCGTCCTCCGCCAGCAGGGCGATGGGCAGAAGCACCAGCGCTGCCACGCCGAACTGCCAGGGCGCCAGCGTCAGTGGCGGCCCCTGGTGCCGGTGAGCGCGCACGTACACGATCAGCAGAGCCCAGCACAGGGCGGCCAGGAGAAGAAGACCATTGCCGATGACCACCGCCGGGTCGCTCCAGTCGAAGCCGAAGGGATTGAACATGACGGCGACGCCACCGATGCCCAGGGCAAAGCCGAGCAGCCGTTGCCGGGTCATGTATTCACCCAGTGCCAGTGCAGCGATGGGCAGTACCCACAGGGAGGTGGTGTAGGCGAGTATGGCGGAGCGCCCGGCGGGCACGTACTGCAGGGCGATGGTTACCAGCCCGAGGAAGGCGGCCATCTGCAGCAGGCCCACGCCGAGCACAAGCACCCACTCATCCCGGTAGGGTCGCCGCAAATGCCCTGCCATCCCCGCCACCAGGGCCATGCACAGGCAGCCCATCACCATGCGCGTGGCCGCGAACAGCAGCGGCGAGATGTACTCCAGGCCGACCTTCATCACCGGCCAGTTGGCACCCCAGAGCACGATGACCAGGCCGAGCAGGGTCAGTGCTGCCGCGGGCGAC
>SKYZ01000001.1 GCA_007127625.1 Aquisalimonas sp.
GGGCTGATGGAGCTTGCGGAACAGGGAGAAGGAGGCGGCGTCCTCCGCATCGCCGGGGAGTTCGTCCCAGGAGGCCTCACGGTCCTGGCGGGAGCGGCGGCGGCGCCACTGGGTGACGAAGGTGTTGTTCAGGATGCGGAACATCCAGCCTTCGAAATGCGCCCAGTCGCGCAGCTCGGGCAGCTTCTCCCAGGCCCGCTCCACCGCCTCGGCCACCACGTCTTCGGCGTCGTCGGGATTGCGGGTGAGGCGCAGCGCCGTGCCGTAGAGGCGGTCCAGCACGCGTTCGAGGCTTTCCTCGAAACGCGCGCGTACGGCCTCGCGCTGATCTCGCTTCTGGCTGTCCCCGTCTGCCATGACCGTCCTCGCTCAGGGAGGCGTCCGTCCGCTCCCTGTACCCGGGAAGTCTAGTTGGTTGAGAAAGGTTGGAACCATTTCGACCCCTCCGTGCGTCCTTGGGAACACTCCGGGAGATGCGTCCCGGGGTGATTACAACGCGAGACGGAGGAGAGACCGCCATGAGCACGGCAACAACAGCAATCCGCGAATCCGGCCTGGTGAACCAGGAAGCCCTGCGCCAGAAGGTGAAGGACATGTACCGCCGCGTGGCGAAGGAACCCGAGGGGGATTTCCACTTCGCCATGGGCCGACCCCTGGCCGAAGAGCTGGGCTATCCCCCGGCGGACCTGGACCGCATCCCCCGGCAGGCCCTGGAGTCCTTCGCGGGAGTCGGGCACTTCCTGGGCCTGGCGGACATCCGGCCCGGCGAGACGGTGCTGGATCTCGGCAGCGGCTCCGGCACCGATTCGTTCCTGGCCGCCCTGTACACAGGCCCGGAGGGACACGTGCTGGGGCTGGACATGACCGACGAGCAGCGGGACAAGGCGCAGCGCCTGGCTCGGGACGCCGGGTTCACCAACATCAGCTTCCACGCGGGCTACATCGAGGAGACGCCGTTCGAGGACGCCAGCGTGGACGTGGTGATCAGCAACGGCGTCATCAACTTGTCCGCCGAGAAGGACCGGGTGTTCGCCGAGATCGCCCGGGTGCTGCGGCCCGGCGGGCGCCTGGCGCTGTCGGACATCGTCACCGAGAGCCAGCTTCCCGAGAAGGTGAAGTGTGACGCCACCCTGTGGGCCGCCTGCATCGGCGGTGCCATGCAGCAGGACGACTACCGGGGCGGCATCACCGCCGCGGGGTTGCGGGTGGAGACGGCACAGGATAACCCCCAGTATCGCTTCCTCACCGAGGCCGCCCAGGGCGCAAGCCGCGCCTACGGGGTGAAGAGCGTGAACGTGCTGGCGGTGAAGCCGGCGTAACACGGTGCGAACCAGCAATGAGGAGATCAGCCATGAACCATTCGATCATCATTACCACTGCATCCGCCCTCGCCCTTGGCCTGTCCACGGCCATGGCGGGAGACAACCACTACGAGCCCGGCTCCGGCGGGCACCTGTTCGTCATGGCCGACGAGCTGGAGTGGGGTCCGGTGGGCTCCATGGGCGAAGGAGCCGAGATCGCCGTCATAGAGGGGGATCTCGGCGAAGAGCAACCCTTCACCTTCCGCCTGCGTCTGGAGGACGGCTACGAGATCAAGCCGCACGTCCATCCGGCGTACGAACGCGGCACCATCCTCCAGGGCACGCTGCATTTCGCCCACGGCGAGGAGTTCGACCGCGACCAGACCAAGGCCCTGCCCGAAGGGAGCACTTTCATCATGGCGCCGGGGGCACCCATGTACGGCTATGCCGAGGGTGAGGTGATCTTCCAGCTTCACGGGGAAGGCCCCTGGGGCATCGAGTACATCAACGAGGAGCACGACCCCCGGCAATAGGGCCGGGTCAACACCGGGCCGTGGGGTACGGCAATCCCCTGCGGCCCGGCCCAGCGAGGCCCATCACAGACGCGGAGGCGGTACACGATGCAACCGGACACGGTGGACAACATCGAGGCATGCCGTTGGCAACTGCTGTGCCGCCGCTGCCGCCAGGCGGTTCCGCGCATGCGTACCATCCTGGTGCTGGCCGCCGTGGTGCTGACGGTGGCAAAGGTTGCGGGGACGTCTCCGGAGTGGCTGCTGCAGGGCACGGACAGCATGCTGGTGCTGATCGCCGCCTGCGTGATCTATGCGCTGCTTCTGGCCATCCCCTTCATCCCGTCGGTGGAGATCGGCCTGCTGATCATGGTGCTGTTCGGGGCACCGGGGGCCGCAGGGGCCTATCTGGCGACCTGTGCCGGCCTGGCCGGAGCCTACCTGATCGGCCGCCGTCTGGGCGGCTCCGCGCCGTTCCGCCGGATCAACCTGCCGCCTCGCTACTGCGCACGGCTGAGTGCCATCGTCGCGCGACTGCCCGCCGGCATGCTGCCGGTACTGTCGCTGGCCACGCTGCTGAACATGCCCGGCAACACCGCCGTGGGCGGTGGCGGCGGTATCGCCATGGCCTACGGCGCCGGCCGCCTCCTCACCGCCCCCGCCTTCCTGACCACCGTGGCCCTGGCCACGGGCATCCTGCCCCTCGCCTTCGTCACCGGCCTCGTCGGCCTGGAACGGTGGGTGGATCCGTAACGGGCGCATCAATTGACGGCCGAGACCGGGTATCCAACCAATGCGTAGGGCGGACCTTCAGGTCCGCCGATCGGGCTTCGATAAGCCGCCTCGGCTTGCATGTCTTGTGACGGCGGACGTCGGGTAGGCCGACCGGTTGCCCGGCCGGCCCCCCACAGATCCACTCGTGCGGGTTTCCCGCAAGTGGCTCCTCGTGTGAGTGGCTTCGCTACGTGGCGCA
>SKYZ01000196.1 GCA_007127625.1 Aquisalimonas sp.
GTGCAACGACGCGCGACAAGGTTTCCGTGGCGAGCCCCAGGTAATGGGCCAGATCCCGCCGTCCGAAGGGGAGCAGGAAGTCGTCGCGCTTGCAGCCGCGCAACGCCTGCTTCTCGCCGTACTGAAGCAGAAACTGGGCCAGTCGTGTGTCGGTGGCGCCCCGGGTCATTTCCAGGAGCTGGCCCGTTTCCCGCAACTCCTGGTATACCCCGGTAAGCACGTGGTCCGTGACAGAGGCGGTCCGAATACCGCTGCCCATGGCGGGGATGCCTCGCCCGTTCAGGGGCGACACCTTGGCGGTACTCAGCGCGACGACGGACGTTAGCGCCGGTCGCCGGGC
Source organism: Aquisalimonas sp. (assembly GCA_007127625.1). Classification (GTDB taxonomy): domain Bacteria; phylum Pseudomonadota; class Gammaproteobacteria; order Nitrococcales; family Aquisalimonadaceae; genus Aquisalimonas. Next base: position 341 of record SKYZ01000196.1, read on the forward strand.
CAGGGCCTCGAGACCGATCACGTCGCCTTCGGAGTAAAGCCTCAGCACGCACTCGTTCCCGCAGCGATCGACCCGATAGCCCTTGAGTGCGCCGGAGACCACGATATGCGGGTCGGTCGCCATATCGCCGGCGTGATGCAGGTGCTCACCCTTCGACAGAATGCGCCCGCCATGACCGGGGGCGGTCGGCGCGCCGGGGCGCGTCGGGAGACAGCGGGAATCAGGGGGTAAGCGGTCCAGCGGTATATGGTGTACGTGCATCAGTGTGTCCTTCGGGAGTCGTGCATGCTTGAGCCGGGTCCTCGAACGGACCGCTCCGGAAAGTATAGTCAGGGCAGGATTGCGGGGAGTAAGGGGATCCCCGTATGGGCGCTGTCGCAGGATGGTGCCTCCCGAGCGAAGAGCCCGTTGGCGCGGCTGGCCGCGGTAACTCCACGCGGGTCCCGGCAGGGGTGTATTCCCCCGCAGCCCTGTGCGATCCTTCGCGCCGTGTAGCGCCTGTCGCTGGACAGTGCGCTGCGCACAGCAGAGTACCCCGGTCAGCACCGTGAAGCCCGAGCAGAGCGGTTTACTGCGATACTCGGCACGGGCGTGCGATAACCGTTCCCGTCACCCCAAGGGTGGGTCGCGTGAGCGACAGGATGCCCGCTTCAGGGCCATGGAGGCGGCATGCAGCACGAAGTTCAGCGTCTGTTCCGGCAGCACGGTCCGCGCTACAAGTGGCTGGCCCTGCTGACGGTGATGCTGGGCACCCTGTCCACCGCCGTGGCCACCACGGTGGCCAACGTGGCGATCCCCGACGTCATGACCGCCTTCGACGTGGGGCAAAAGGACGCCCACTGGCTGTCCACCGGCTTCCTGGCCGCCATGACCACGGCGATCCTGCTCAATGCCTGGGCCCTGCAACGGTTCGGGATGCGGCGTGTGTACGTCGCCGGCATGGTGGTGTTTGCCACAGCTTCGCTGCTCGGCACCTGGGCCGTCACGCTGGAACTGGTCATCGTCGCGCGGATTCTCCAGGGGCTGGTCGCGGGGCTGCTGCAGCCGCTGGCGATCACGCTGATCTACCAGGTGTTTCCGGAGCGTCAGCGCGGCCTGGGGGTCGGGCTGTTCGGGCTTGGGGTGATCCTCGGGCCGGCGGTGGGGCCCGCACTGGGCGGCGTGTTGGTGGATCTCACCAGCTGGCGTGCGGTGATGCTCCTGCCGGTGCCCACCGCGGTCCTGGGTGGGTTGCTGGCCCTTCGTTTCGTGCCGCTGGGGCGGGCCACCGGGGGGCGGCTGGCGCTGGACTGGTTCAGTGTGCTGTTGCTCGCCGCCGGAGTTACGGGACTGTTGTGGGTCATGGTCAGCGGCCAGCGCCTCGGCTGGCTGGAGTGGCCCGTGCTGCCGGCGCTGATCGTGGTCCCGGCACTGTTGATCGCCTTCGTTGCGCGGCAGCTACTGGCCCGCCAGCCGCTGCTGGATCCGGGGCTTTATCGGGCTCCTGCATTTGCGGCGGGATCGATGATCGCGCTGCTGTTCGGCGTGGGGTTGTTCGGCTCCACCTATCTCATTCCGTTGTTTGTGCAGGAAGTGCAGGGCATGACACCGACGGCGGCGGGCGTCGTGCTGATGCCGGCGGGGCTGGTCATGGCGGCCATGTTCCCGCTGGGGGGGCATTTGGCGGACCGTATGCGCGCCGTGGTGCCGATTTCCGGTGGACTGGTGATCATGGCGGTCTCCTGCGTCGCCCTTGGTTTCGTGGGGCCGGAGACCGGGCTGCTGCTGGTGATGTTCTGGGTGGCGCTGGGTCGTGTCGGCCTGGGGCTCGGCATGCCCTCGATCCATACCGGCTCCCTGTCCCGGTTGCCGCTGCACCATACGGCACAGGGTGCGGGGGCGCTCAACTTCGCCCAGCAACTCGGCGGCGCGGTCGGCGTGACCACGCTATCCGTGGCGCTGGACTGGCGGGCGTTGCGGGAGGCAACGGCGGTTAGCCCGGACGCCCTGGATCGCGCAGGAGGTGCGTTGTCCGGCCTGCCCGAGGAGCTATACCGGGAGGTCTACACGGTGGCCTTCCAGTGGAGTTTCATCGGGTTGGGAGCGGTGTTCCTGCTGGCCCTGCTGGCGGCAGCCCGGTTCGCCCGGTACTGAGGACGGGCGGAGCGTGACGGTTTACGATGGTATGTCTCGGTAATCTGAGGTTGGCCCGTGTTTGATACGCTTCCCCTGTCTCCCTGGCAGCGTCTGCTCCTCTGGCCCGGCGGCACGTTCATGGACTGGCTGGCGCGCACCTGGCCGGAGGTGGTTATCGTCCACGGCTTCGGGTTCACCATGGAGTCCTACGTGTTCTGGACATCGGTGATCTCCCTCGGGTTCTGGTTCGTGGTGTTGACCGTTCTGATGATGCTGGCTCGGCGCATCTGGCGGCACCTGGGTGGCGCCCCGCGATAAAGTGCTGTACAGGGGTTGCATAACGCAATTACCTGTACTAACCTTGTACTCAAGGTAACGGATTCAGGTATTGCCCTTGAGCTGAAGGTCTTCTCGCGTTGGCGCATCCTGTCCCCGATCTGCGCCACCCGGCCCACCAATCGCGGCCGGGTTTTTTTTGTCTATTGTTCAGACAGGGGGCCGCCGGTGGCTCGCGAGAGCCGGCGGGGATGCTCGGGCGGGCTCGGCTCGTCAGGTGGCGTGTGGCGGGGACTCCAGAAGGGGAGGCGGTCAGGCCTGGCTGATCTCGCGGCCACCGCTGTTCGACTGCGGCGAGTCCGCTCCCGGGCCGTAGCCGCCGCCCGAGGAGGTGGTATCTCCCTGCAACAGTTCCATGGTGCGCTGCACGCCGGCGCGCCGGCGTTCGATAACGGTGCCATTGGCCTCGTTGACGGAGCCGCAGCGCTCCAGCGCCTGTAGAAGGTGTGTCCAGAGCTCCCGGATATCTTCCGCCGCGGGGAGACTGTTGATGCAGGCCTCCATGGCGCGCGCGGGGTCCCGCTCACTGGTGATTTCCGCCACCAGCGCGTTGCGCTGGTGTTCAGCTGCTTCCACAGCGCTCAGCAGCTCAACCTTGCGGCTGAGTAGCCCTTGAAGAGTCTCCATGTCACGAGCCACCAGCGCCTGCTGCTCTTCCAGCAGCAGGCCTTCCAGGCCTTGCAGGCGGGCGTTCTGATCGGCCAGCAGTTCAGTGAGCGCCGTGGACATTTCGGTCACGGATCAGCCCTCCAGCAGGCCTTCCAGTTCGGCAAAGCGGTCGGCAATGCTTTCCGCATTCAGGGGATACTCGCCGTTGGCGATCTGCTCCCGCAGAGCGTCCACGCGTCCGCGATCCACCTCCGGCGTCTGGTCTACGGCTTCCCGCAGCGACTGGAGACGCTCGGATCCCCCGGCCGTGGACGTGGATTCGGCGGTCGTGTCCTGGTTCCGCTGGTCGCCGCGGTTCGGCTCGGATACGGTCTCGCGGAGCTGGCGGCTGTCCCGGGCATCCTGCATCGGGTTGCTGGCCGGGCGTCCGCTGCCGTCGATTGGATTAGCCATGTGTTCGCTCCTGTCGTTCGTCCTGGTTCGGGAGATTGTCCCCCTTCCGGATGATCATCGGCCGCTGTTGGCAAAACTTTAGTCGTGCCTGCGCTTTTTTTCATGGTACGGCGACGGAAGGCCGCCATAAACCACTAGAATGATACGCGGACTCGGCTGTCCGCGACGATCTCCCCTTCGACAACGCGCTCCGAGGATGAGTTGCGAACGCGAATGCGGTCACCCAGCGCTCCGGATTGCAGGGCTTCGCCGTTCATGCTGATGCGTGTGCTGCCGTTCTCGGCGGTAATGAGCACTGTCTGCCCGCGTTCCACCAGTTGTGGTGCACCCACCCGGGAGGCGGTGATGATATCGCCCTCGCGCAGGGCGCGTTGCGACTCCATCCCCAGAAGCTGTTCCGGGCTGGTGAAATAGCCCCGCGTCATCCGATTCACGTCCATCTCCACCCGGGTAATGTCCTCTTCGCCGATGCGGCCGCCCCGCGGGATGGTCCGGGCGGCGGCGTAGACTTCCTTGAGCATTTCCACCCGGACCGAGACGTACAGAGTCCAGGGGGAGGGGAAATCACAGCGCACTCCCACCGTGGACCGCTGGCTGCCCGAGCGGCCTGGCGGGTCGAACGTCTCCAGTGGTTCCTCGCAGCGCGCCAGACGGAGGCGCGAATCAATGCGGCCCACTTCTACGCTGCCATTGCCTTCGGCGGACAGGCTGGCCTCGGCATGCGCTCTGACAGCCTCGCGGATCTCTTCCAGGGGCTGGCGCTCACCGGCAACCACCTGACCTGCCGTGAGCAGTCCCGCCAGCAGACAGGCGGCAGTGGTTGCGCGAGCGATGGCCCATGGCCGTAACGAGCCGATCTCTGCAGATGTGAAGCGAGTCCGGATGTGCATGTGGCGTTCGCGCTACGCTGCGCCCTCGGTTCGGATTGATGTGATTCCCTGGCTTGCTTCTATGCATGAACCGGGCCAGATTGGGCTTTTCCGGGAGGCCGTAATCCCCCGGTCAAGTTGTCGGCGGATCTGCCGACAGCAGGCACGAACAGTTATCGAGATCGCGGCGACGGGCGGGAGCCCCTCGGGGGAGAGCAGACATGGCCGGCATCATGGATTCCGTTGATCAACGCACGACGCTCGCGGGCACCAACCGCATGGAGCTTCTGCTGTTCCAGCTTGCCGGCGCGCAGCTATTCGGAATCAATGTGTTCAAGGTAAGAGAGGTCATTCCCGTGCCGCGGCTGGTGCAGTTGCCGCATGCCGACCCGACGGTGGCGGGGGTGTGCTACATCCGCGACCGCACCATCGCGATTCTCGATCTTGCCAGGGCGATCACCGGGCGACCGCTGGAGGAGCGTGAGGGCGCATCGGTGATCGTCAGTGAGTACAACCGTAGTGTGCAGGGGTTCATGGTGCGGGCCGTGGACCGCATCGTGAACGTCAACTGGAAAGACATCATGCCGCCGCCGAGCAACTGGTCCAGCACCGCGTATCTCACCGGTGTGACCCGGGTCGATGAGCGCATGGTGCAGATCATCGACGTCGAGAAGGTCATGGACGAGCTCAACCGGGCCGGCGGTATCGGTGCGCTTCCCGGGCTTGCGGAGGGTGGCTTGAGCCAGGCCGCCGACGCCGGTGACTGGCATGTGCTGGTGGTGGATGATTCCAGCGTTGCCCGGCGTCAGATTCGTGACACCCTGGGTGAGCTCGGTCTTCAGAGCACCATGGCGAAGGATGGAGAAGAAGCCCTGGAGACGCTGCGGGACTGGGCCTCACGGCCCGATGAATCTCCCTGGAACAACCTGCTGATGGTGATCTCCGATCTGGAAATGCCGCGCAAGGATGGTTACACCCTGGCGACGGAAATCCGTCGCGACGATGCCCTCAAGGGCGCCTACATTCTCCTGCACTCCTCGCTGAGCGGCACGTTCAACACGGACATGGTCAAGCAGGTGGGGGCCGACGAGTTTCTGGCGAAGTTTGCTGCCAACGAGCTGGCCGAGCGAGTGCAGGAGCGCATGGAACAGCTCCGTGCCTGATCGTCCTTGGTCCTGCGGGCACGGCTCGGGCTACAATCGGCGCAGCCCGCGTCGTGCCGGCGAGACCCGGCTGCGCTTTGCGACCCGCTAGAGAGGAAAAACGTTTGGTGGCCTCCAGAGAAATCGTGCCGGAGCATTACCAGGCGTTTCGTGCCTTCCTGGAACAGTCCTGCGGGATCGTTCTCGGGGACAACAAGCAGTATCTGGTGTCCAGTCGGCTCGGCCATCTGATGGAGCGGGAGGGCATCAAGGATCTGGGCGAGCTGGTCTACCACGTCCAGCAGCGCGGAGGGCAGCGCCTTCGCGGCATGGTCATCGAGGCCATGACCACCAACGAAACCCAGTGGTTCCGGGATACCTATCCCTTCACCATCCTGCAGGACACCCTGTTGCCGGAGTACGTCAAACGGGGCCAGCAGCAGTTGCGCATCTGGTCGGCAGCGTGTTCGTCGGGGCAGGAAGTGTATTCCCTGAGCATTGCCCTGGAAGAGTATCGGGCGCGCGGGGCGCGTCTGGAGGCCGAGATCGTCGGCACCGACATCTCCCCGGCAATGGTCGCCCAGGCCAAGGAAGCGAAATACTCCGCGTCCACCATCAATCGGGGCCTCAGCCCCGAGCGGCGGGACCGCTACTTTCAGCGCAGCGGCGACAGCTGGGTCGTTCGGCCCGAGATCCGTCGCCGAGGCCAGTTCATGGTCCACAATCTGCTGGAGAGCTACGCCAGCCTTGGCCGTTTCGACATCATTTTCTGTCGTAACGTGCTGATCTACTTCTCCGCCACCTCCCGGGAGAACATTCTCAACCGCATGATCCAGCAGATGCGGCCGGGCGGCTATCTCATCGTCGGCGCCTCCGAGTCGCTGGCGCGCCATACGGGTGATCTGCAAATGATCCGAAGCCACGGCGGTGTGATCTACAAACTGCGGGAGCGGTGATCCGCTAACGGCAAACCGCTGCCCTGGCGGCAAGGCATTGCCGCACAGTTGCCGCCTTGCGGCCGCCGGAATTCCGTCATCATCGTTATCGACCGGCGGCGGTGAACCTTGAATCCGCGACGCCAGCGGCCCCGGGCGATTCGGCTATCCCCGCTCCGACCCCGTCCCGGAGGGCTCCCTCGAGCCTATGGCACGCCTCTTGCTAGGTTGTCAGGCAACAACAGCAGGAGGCAGACCCATGAGCCTTTCCTTTGACAACGCAGTAGGCGTCCACCCGGCGGCGCTCAAGCTTCGCGGTGAGCGTCACCAGATGCTCTCGGAGAATCTGGCCAACGCCGATACGCCGAACTACAAGGCCCGGGACATGGATTTCGCCAGTGCCCTCGAGCAGGCCCAGCGCGGCCAGGGTGACCAGGGCGGCGGGCTTCAGATGGCTTCCACCCACGCCAACCATCTGCCAGGGCAGTCCCAGGGGCAGGGCAGTCCCGACGCCCTTTACCGCGTGCCGCACAGCCCCTCGCTGGACGGCAACACGGTGGAGACGCAGGTGGAGCAGGCCAAGTTCGCGGAGAACACCGTGCAGTATCGCGCCTCGCTGGATTTCCTGGGCGGGCGCATTTCGTCCCTGGTGGGCGCCATCCGAGGGGAATAAGCCATGTCCGTATTCAAGGTATTCGACGTTGCCGGCTCGGCCATGAACGCGCAGTCCCTGCGCCTGAACATGACCGCCAGCAACATGGCCAACGCGGAGACCGTTGCCGGCAATCCGGAGGAGGCGTACCGAGCCAAGCAGCCCGTGTTTGCCGCCGCCATGCAGGCGGTGCAGGGCGGCAACCCGTCCGAGCGCGCTGCAACCGGGGTCGCCATGCGGGATGTGGTCGAGAGCGATGCCCCGAACAAGCCACTGCACATGCCCGGGCATCCGGAAGCAGACGACAACGGCTATGTGTACCGCTCCAACGTCAACACCGTGGAGGAGATGGTGAACATGATCTCCGCCTCCCGCTCGTACCAGAACAACGTCGAGGTCATGAACACCTCGAAGGAACTCGCGCTGCATACCCTGCAGCTCGGCCAGAACTGAGGGCGAACGCCATGATGGGACTTGATGCGCTGATGGGTGGGAACGACAGCTCGAAGATCGAGCAGCCGGACGATGCCCGGGGCCAGACGGTGGACGAGCTCAGCTCGGAGGATTTCCTCAAGCTGATGATCGCGCAATTCCAGAATCAGGATCCCTTCGAGCCCATGGAGAGCGGCGAGATGATGGGGCAGATGGCGCACTTCTCCACGGCCAACGGGGTCTCCGAGCTGCAGCAGTCCTTCGAGAAGTTTGCCGATGACATGAACAAGGATCAGGCCCTGCGGGCTGCCTCCCTGGTCGGCCGCAACGTGCTCGTGGACAGCAATACCATGCCGCTGGGTCAGGACGGGCTCAGCGGTGTTGTCCGGCTGCCGCGCAACACGGAAAGCCTGAACATCACCATCCAGGACAGTTCCGGCCAGACGGTCCACGAAATGGCGCTGGGCCGGCAAGGCGAGGGCGAAGTGCCGTTCCACTGGGATGGTCGCGATGACAGCGGTAACCAGCTGCCGTCGGGTAACTACCGGGTCCGGGCGGAGATCGGTAGCGGTGATGGCAGCACGGCTGTCGACACGTTGGCGTCCGCACCGGTGAACAGCGTCAGCCTCGAGGGTGACGGGCGCAGCCCGAAGCTGAGCCTGGAGGGTGTCGGTGAGTTCGATCTGGACTCGGTCCGTCACATTCAATAACGAAGGGGTGCATCCATGTCTTTCAACATTTCGCTTTCCGGTCTCAATGCCGCCTCATCCGACCTGGATGTGACCAGCAATAATATCTCCAACAGCGCGACGGTGGGCTTCAAGGGCTCCCGGGCGGAATTCGCGGACGTGTTCGCCAGCTCCCAGCTCGGCGTCGCCTCCAACGCTGTCGGCCAGGGTGTCCGGCTGCAGAACGTGGCCCAGCAGTTCACCCAGGGGCAGTTCGATTTCACCGGTAACAGCCTGGATCTCGGGGTGAACGGTGAAGGCTTCTTCCGCATGAGCGATGAAGAAGGCGCGGTGTCCTATACCCGCAACGGTGCCTTCCAGCTCGATAACGAGGGACAGATCGTCAATGCCGACGGGCTGCAGCTCACCGGCTATCCGGCGGATAACGACGGCAATATTGGTGGGGAGACCGGTCCGTTGCAGGTCAATACCGGTAACGTGCCGCCGCAGGCCACTAGCGACATCGACGTCAATGCCAACCTGCAGTCGTCAGCCGAGCCCCCGGAAGCGGATTTCGACGTTGATGACCCGGAGAGCTACAACTTCTCCACCGCGACCACGGTGTACGACACGCAGGGTGGCTCGCATACCGCCAACTTCTTCTTCAGCAAGATGGACCCGGACGATGACGCCATTGATGGCATCGACGGCGGCGAGAACACTTGGGCGGTCAACCTGGAGGTCGGTGGTGTCGTCGATGGTCCGCGTTACCTCAACTTCGGTACGGACGGCTCCTTCGATTCGGTCACCGATGGTGATGGCGATCCTGCTGACGGGCCCTACCAGTTCGCTGCTGGCGACATCGATGCACTCGCGGGGGCAGACGATCTGGACATCGACGTGGATTACTCGTCCATGACCCAGTTCGGCACGCCCTCGGCGGTGAGTGAGCTGCGCCAGAACGGCTTCGAGGCCGGTGAGTTCTCGAGTCTGGAGGTTGAGGAGGACGGCACCATCTTCGGCCGCTACACCAATGGTGAGTCCCGGGCCCTCGGCCAGGTGGCCCTCGCGCGGTTCCCCAGCGAGCAGAATCTCACGGAGATCGGCGACAACCTCTGGGTGGAAAGTGCCGAGTCCGGTGAACCCATCATCGGTGAGCCGGGAACCTCCAGCCTGGGCGCCATCCAGGGTGGTGCCCTGGAACAGTCCAACGTCGACATCACCGAGCAGCTGGTGAACATGATCACCGCGCAGCGCAACTTCCAGGCCAATGCGCAGATGATCAGCACCCAGGATCAGGTCACCCAGGAGATCCTCAACATCCGCTGATCCATGATCAGCGCAGGGGAAACAAGCCATGGACAATTTCGCGTATCTCTCCATGACCGGTGCCAAGCACGCCCTCCAGGCGCAGCAGCACACCAGTCACAACCTGGCCAACGCCAACACGCCGGGCTTCCGGGCCGATCTCGATCAGCTCATCACCCATCCGGTGAGCGGCCCCGGTTTCGACAGTCGTGCCTATTCGGCCGAATCCAGCGTGGGCGCGGACTTCCGCCCCGGCCCCATCCAGAACACCGGGCGCGACATGGACGTGGCCATGCGCGGTGAGGGCTTCATTGCCGTGCAGGGTGACAACGGCGACGAGGCCTACAGCCGGCGCGGCGACCTGCGGGTGTCGGATGTGGGCATGCTGGAGAACGGAGCGGGCCAGCTGGTCATGGGAGAGAACGGACCCGTGGCCGTGCCGCCGGCGGACAAGGTGGAAATCGGTGACGACGGCACCATCAGCATCGTGCCGCCGGGGGCGCAGGCCGACGAACTTGCGGTGATCGACCGCATCAAGCTGGTGAACCCGCCCACAGACGAACTGGAGAAAGGGCAGGACGGCCTGTTCCGCCTCGCCGGCGGCGACATTGCGCCGGCGGACGGCCAGATGCGACTGCAGTCCGGCGCGCTGGAGGGCAGCAACGTGAACTCGGTGGAGGCGATGGTGGAGCTCATCGACAACCAGCGCCAGTTCGAGACCCACGTGAAGATGCTCACCAAGGCCGAAGAGAACGATTCCTCGAGCAGCCAGCTCCTGCGCATGCAGGGCTGAACCGAA
>SKYZ01000013.1 GCA_007127625.1 Aquisalimonas sp.
CAGTCCTCCACCGCATAGTTGGCGTAGGCCGTGCCGTGCATGCCGAGCATGTGCAGGGAGAGATCATCGGTGGTATCCATGGCCCCAAGGCCCATGAGGGTGCTCACCACCGGAATGTTGTAGGTGCGGGCGAATTCACGCAGTTCATCGGCGGCGTTGCCGTTGATCACGCCACCGCCCACGTACAGCAGCGGGCGGTTGGACTTCGCCAGCATGTCGAAGAACTGCCGGCACTTGCGCTCGGAGAGCTTTGCCGAGCGCAGGGAATCCATGCGCTGTCGGTAGCCGCGCATCTCCAGCAGACCGCTGCCGGCATACTCCCCCACCCAGTTCTGCATGTTCTTGGGCACGTCGATCACCACCGGCCCCGGACGCCCCGAACGGGCGATCTCGAAGGCGGTGCGCACGGTGGCCTCGAGCTCGTCCGGGCGCGTCACCAGGAACACATGCTTGGCGCAGCTGCCCATGATGTTGACGATGGGCGCTTCCTGGAAGGCGTCCGTCCCCATGGCGCCGGTGGGCACCTGGCCGGTGATCAGCACCACCGGCGTCGAGTCGGCCATACAGTCGCGGATGGGCGTGACGGTGTTGGTGGCCCCCGGTCCCGAAGTCACCAGGAACACCCCGACCTTGCCGCTGGCGCGGGCATAGCCCGCGGCCATGAAGCCCGCTCCCTGTTCGTTGGCGGGCACGATCAGCTTCATCGGGTCGTCGTCCTGCTCGGCCCGGTGCTGCTCGTTGTAACGAAAAACAGCGTCGTAAGTGGGCAGGATGGCACCACCGCTGTAGCCGAAAATGGTGTCGACGCCCTCGTCCGCCAGGACCTGGACGATCATCTCGGCGCCGCTCATGGTCTGGCCGGCCAGGGGGTGCTGCTGGTTCGCTTTCTGTCTCGTGATCATGCTTCCATCCTGCGGGTACGTCGCGTCGAGCGGGCGATCGGGAACCGCTCACTATAAATGCCTGATGTTCCGGGACACAAGCCCGCGCGCGGGCGAAGGCTCCGGTTCAGTCCCCACCACCCTCGGGGCGGAAATCCAGAGCCACGGAATTGATGCAGTAGCGCAGCCCGGTCGGTTCGGGGCCATCGGGGAACACATGCCCCATATGCGCTCCGCATTGCCGGCAGTGAACTTCCTCGCGGCGCATGCCCAGACTGAGATCAATCTCGGTGGCCACGTTCTTCTCTGCCACCGGTGCCCAGAAACTGGGCCAGCCACTTCCCGACTCGTACTTGGTGGAGGTGTCGAACAGCGGCGTGCCGCAGCAGATGCAGTGGAACACGCCGGCGGTGGAGACCTTGTTGTAGTCGCCGGAGAACGGCGGTTCGGTGCCCTTTTCCCGCGTAACCCGGTACTGCTCCGGGGTCAGTTCCTCGCGCCACTGCGCTTCGGTCTTGTCGACAGTCGACATGGCAACGCCTCCGCGGGGATTCGTGAGTGTGAACCACTCCGATTATACTGACATCAACTCCGGTTACACTGCCATTCGGTGACCCGGTTCGGAAGCGCACCACCGCTGGCACCACCTGTGACCGCGGACACGCGATGCATGATCGCCATAACGACCAAGGGACTGTGCCGCTACCATGCCTGCAACCTCCATTGCCCGCCCCGCCCACTCGGCTCTGGACGCCACGCTGGAGGCGCTGGACAGCGTCACCCGGTTGGTGGACGCCTACGAGCGTGGCGAAGATGACGTCGCCCCTTGGGGGCGCTGCCGCGGTCCGCTGGAAGAGGCCCGCGGCGCTCTGGTGATGCTGCAGATGGACGGCGCGCGGCTGCTGGTGGACGAGTGCATGGAACTCATGGAGGCACTCGAGGACGACGACGCGCTATCCCAGCGCCACGCCATGGACGCCCTGCTCTACGCATTGCTGCTGCTGCCCCGGTATATCGACCGCTACCGGGACCACTGGCTGGAGACGCCGGAAACCCTGCTGCCGACCATCAATGCCCTGCGTGGCCTGCGTCGGGCGGTGCTGATTCCGGAATACGACTTCGCGGACCTTGCCGACATGGACACGGAGCTCACGGCCCTGGCCGGCGAACTCGCCCCCCCGGAGAGCCCGGACCCCCAGACCCTGCGGCGCCTGCGACACATGCTGCAGATGGGCCTGCTGGGCCTGTTCCGCAACCCCGAGGCGCCGGTGCATTTCAAGCAGGTACACCGCGCCCTGTCGCGCCTGGCCGGAGCCTGCGGTGATACGGTCACCGGTCGCTGGCTGCTCCTGGCGGCAACACTTGCCGGGGCGGCAGAACGCGACCGCATTCCCGCCAGCGCCTCCATGCGGCTGCTGATCTCGCGGCTGGATTTTCTCGTCCGCGAACTCCTGCTGGGCGAGACCATGGCAACGGAGGTTCCGCCACCCGCGATGGTTCGCCAGGCTCTGCTCTATTATGCCGCCCGCGGCAGCGAGGCAGCACCGCTCCTGACGCGCCTGGCGCAGGAGTTGGGCCTCGATGAATGCGTTACGCCGCGGGATCGAATCCAGGCCGAACGCGATGCCGTCTCGGCACCGGACTCCCAGGTGCTGGATGCGGTCTCCCGTGCCCTCGGCGAAGAGATGGCTCAGGTGCAGACCTTCATCGAGACGCTGAGCCGGCTGAACAGCGTGACCCGTACGGAGCGCGATGAACTGGCTGAACACCTCAACCGGCTCGGCCACACCCTGACGCTGCTGGGCCTGTCCGGCCAGGCGGCAGCCATCAAGCGCGAGCACACGCGACTGCAATCGCTGGGTGACGATGTCAGCGGCGACCGGCTACGGG
>SKYZ01000030.1 GCA_007127625.1 Aquisalimonas sp.
TCCGCAATGCCGGACATGCGGTGCGCGCAAGCCACGTGGAGGATGTCGAGGATCTCCGGGACACGCTGGAGGAGCACGCCTTCGAGCTGTTTCTCTGCAACACCGGACTCGAATCCCTGAGCGTCGCCGACGCCGCCCACGCCATCCAGGAGAGCGGTCGCGATCTGCCCCTGATTGCGGTCACCGAGGAGGATGCTCCGGATCAGCGCCTGGAGGTCATGCAGACCGGCGCTCTGGACCTGGTGGCCAAGAGCGACCTGGAGCATCTCAAGCTGGTGGTCCGCCGGGAACTGCGCCATCTGCGGGAGCGCCGCCGCCTGCGTCAGGTGGAGAAGGCGCTGAAGGAATCGGAACGCCGCGCCAGCGCCCTGCTGGACAGCTCCCGGGACGCCATCGCCTACGTCCACGAGGGCATGCACATCTATGCCAACCCGGCCTACATGGAGAAGTTCGGCGTGGAATCCTTCGACGACATCGAGGGCATGCCCCTGCTGGACATGATTGCCGGCGAGGATCAGCAGACGTTCAAGGAACTGCTGCGCCGTTACAGCCGGGGGGACCACAGCGAACCGGAAGCGAGCCTGCACATGGTCGCCGGCTCGGAAACACTGCTGGTCCACGTCCATCTCTCCGCGGCCACGGTGGACGGGGAAGCATGCACCCAGGTCCTGATCCGGGATCAGTCCGACCAGCAGGACCTGGAAGCCCAGCTGGACTCGCTGAGCAAGGCCGACCTGCTGACGGGCCTGTACAACCGCACCCATTTCTTCCAGCGCCTGGAACAGGCCGTGGACGAACTCGGTGGCGACGAGGAGAGCAGCCACGGGCTGCTCTACATCCAGGTGGAGAACCTGGAAGGCATCCGGCAGACGCTGGGCATTGCAGCCTGCGACAAGGTCATAACCGACCTGGCCGGCATCATCACCGAGGAAACCGATGCCAGCGCCGAAGCCGGCCGCTTCGCCGACGACGTTTTCGCGGTGCTGCTTCGCCACCAGGGGGTGCACGACACCATCGCCCTGGCCGAAGCCATCCGGCAAAAGGTCGAGGACCACATTGTCGAGGTGGACCGGCACACCGTCACCGCCACCTGCACCATTGGCGCCGTCATGATCGGCGAGAAGACCCAGGATGCCAACGACGCCCTCTCCCGGGCCCACCGAGGTTGTGAAATCGCCCGCGAGGCAGGCAGCAACCAGGTCCACCTCCTGCCCGCGGAGAGCGAGGAGGGGGATGCCGGCGACAGCCAGCGCTGGCAGACCCTGCTTCAGGATGCCCTGGAACGGGACGGCTTCCATCTGGTGTACATGCCGGTGGCCTCGCTGGGCGGTGACACCACGGCGCGCTACGAGGTCCGCGTGCGGCTGCAGGACGAGGACGGCGTCGAGATGATGGCCGCGGACTTCGTTCCCCGGGCGGAAGAGATCGGCCTGATGCCGCAGGTGGACCGCTGGGTGGTGGAACACGCGTTGCAGGCACTCAAGGCCAGGCTCCAGGCGGACCCCACCATGACGCTGATGATCAAGCTCTCCGGCCGGACTCTCGCCGAGCCCTCGTTCCTCGAGTACCTTGGCGAGCGCATGCAGGCCCACGGCATCAAGGGCAGGAATCTCAACTTCGAGGTCAACGAGCCGGTGGCAGTGACCCAGCTCAACGAGGCACGGGAGATGTTCCGTGGACTCAAGGAAATGGGCTGCGGGTTCACGCTGGACCATTTCGGCAGCGGCGTGAACCCTTTCCAGCTGGTCAAGCACCTCCCGGCGGACTACCTCAAGCTGGACCGCTCCCTGGGCCAGGACCTGGCCACCAACGAGGAAACCCAGGAACGGGTCAAGGGTATTATCGAGAACGCCCATGCCATGAGGAAGAGCGTGATCGCCGGCTACGTCGAAGACGCCATGGCCATGGCCAGCTACTGGCAATACCAGGTGGATTTCGTCCAGGGCCACTTCCTGCAGTCGCCCTCACCCAACCTGGACTACGACTTCACTGGCACCGTGATCTGAACGCGTCGGCCGCGCTCAACCGTAGCGACGCTCGCGCAGCGCGGCGATACGGTCGTCCAGCGGCGGGTGACTCATCATCAGGCGCTTGAACCCGGAACCCATGCGTCCGGAGATACCGAACGCCTCCACCTGCTCGGGTAGCGTGGACGGCTCCACATTCTTCTTCAGCTTTTCCAGCGCAGCGATCATCTTTTCCCGCCCGGCAAACTTGGCACCACCCAGGTCGGCACGATACTCGCGCTGGCGGGAGAACCACTGCACGATCATGCTGGCGATGATGCCGAGGACGATCTGCGCAATGATGGTGGTGACGATGAAGCCGATCCCGTAACCCCGCTGGTTCTTGAAGATCACCTTGTCCACGAACATGCCCACCACCCGCGATAGCACGATCACGAAGGTGTTCAGCACGCCCTGGATCAGCGCCAGTGTCACCATGTCGCCATTCTGGATGTGCGCCACCTCGTGGCCGATCACCGCCTCCGCCTCGTCCGAACTCATCTGCCGCAATAGCCCGGAGCTTACGGCCACCAGTGCGTCGTCGCGCTTCATGCCCGTGGCGAAGGCGTTGATCTCGGGTGCATCGTAGACGCCCACCTCCGGCATGCCGATGCCCGCCTGCTGCGCATGCCGGCGAACCGTATCCACCAGCCACTGCTCGGTGGGGTTGGCCGGCTTCTCGATGACGCGCATGCCGGTCATGCGCTTGGCCATCATTTTCGACATGGCCAGGGAGATGAACGACCCGCCCATGCCCAGCA
>SKYZ01000470.1 GCA_007127625.1 Aquisalimonas sp.
AGTTGGCCGGCTCGCCGCCGTGGACCTTGACCACGTCCATGGTGGCCATGGCCAGGCCGGCGCCGTTGACCATGCAGCCGATGTTGCCGTCCAGGGTGATGTAGTTGAGGTTGTGCTTGGCAGCCTCCACCTCGGTGGGGTCTTCCTGGGACGCGTCGTACATGGCCTCGATGGCCTTCTGCCGACCCACCTCGATGGCGTTGTCATCGACGTTGAGCTTGGCGTCCAGCGCCAGCAGCTCACCCTCGCCGGTGACGATCAGCGGGTTGATCTCGATGAGGCTCAGATCCTTGGCCAGGAACAGGCGGTAGAGGCCGTCCATCACCTTCACGAGCTGCTTCACCTGGTTGCCGTCCAGGCCCATGGCAAAGCCCAACTGGCGGGCCTGGAAGCCCTGCAGCCCGGCCACGGGGTTCACGGCCACGGTGATGATCTTCTCCGGCTCGGTGGCGGCCACTTCTTCGATATCCATGCCGCCGGCGACGGAGGCCATGAACACGATGCGCTTGGTCGCCCGGTCCACCACGGCGCCCAGGTAGAGCTCGGACTTGATGTCCAGCCCCTGCTCCACCATCACGCTGTTGATGGGCATGCCCTTGTCGTCGGTCTGGTGGGTCACCAGGCGCGTGCCGAGGATGGACTGGGTGTACTCGCGCACCTCGTCCTTGCTCTTGCACACCTTCACGCCACCGGCCTTGCCACGGCCGCCGGCATGCACCTGCGCCTTCACCACCCAGACGCTGCCGCCCAGCTTGTCGGCAACAGTCACGGCCTCATCCGCCGACGCGGCGACATCGCCCTTGGGGATGGGAATGTTGTATTCGGAGAACAGTTCCTTTGACTGGTACTCGTGAAGATTCATGGTAACGCCCGACCTCCCGAGAAAATGGAACCGCAATTCTCCACCAACAGCCGGCGTAAATCAAAGCAAGGCCCCGACCGGCGTTACCGTCAGGCACGCTCAACGGTCAATAATCACACCCACCAACGAAGCCTCGCCGCTTCGTAGGGCGGACCTTCAGGTCCGCTGTATCCCGACATACCAATCAAACCGACCCATCCCGGCCGCAACCTCGGGCCGTAACCTCACGCCGCGTCCAGGGGCTTGATCCGGGCTACCTGATCCTGAACAGACTGCCTGGCCTCCCACAGATCCACCGCACGCTGCGCGTTCAACCAGAACTCGGGGCTGTTACCGAACAAGCGGGCAAGCCGGAGCGCCATTTCGGGACTCACGGCGCGCCGCTCACGGATCAGCTCGTTAACGGACTGACGCGAAACGCCCAGCGCTTCAGCCAGCCCGGACACCGTCAGCCCGAAATCCGGCATGAAGTCTTCCCTCAGCATCTCGCCGGGGTGCGTTGGCTTGCGTTGGATACCATCCGTGTTGGAAATCGGCATGGTCAGCACCTCACTTCAGGACGCTACGCGACAGCGTCGGTCTGGCGCACTCTGCAAGCGCCAGCTTATTCACCGATATCATAGCTGAGTCACGGCCGGCGTACGCCGCCGTTAGGCGGACCTTCAGGTCCCCTTTCGACAGACATACAAGTGAATGTGGTGGATCAAAGCCCGAGTGTTGGACCTGAAGGTCCCTGTACGAAATACCAACCGCCACTGGGCAAAGACCGATCCCGCTCCGGAATCACATCACAGTCCCGCCGGGCACGAACCACTATAATCGCGCTCCGAACAGGATTCCGGGCATTGGGCAGGAGGCATCTCGTTGAGCACTCTCGGCGAGCACATCGGCACAGCCGCGGACAGCGGCCAGGAGCGTTATACCTGGCGGCCGCTCCGGCTGTTCGCGTACTACCGGGTGCTGGTGGCGCTGATGCTGAGCCTGGCCTTCGTCACAGGGCAGGACACCCTGTTCATCCGCTCGGAACAGCCGGTGCTATTCCTGCAGCTTGCCATCGTCTACCTGACCGTCGCCCTGGTGGCCCTGGCGATGGCGTACCAGCTCAAGCACTTCCTCACGCTCCAGGTGTGCGCCCAGACCGTGCTGGACATCCTCCTGCTGAGCGCATTGATCTACGCCACGGGCGCCCAGGACCCGGGCCTGGCCGTACTCATGCTGGTGGCCGTGGCCGGTGGCGGGATTCTGGTGGGCACCCGCCTGGCCGCCCTGTTCGCGGCTCTGGCCTCGCTGACACTGCTGTTCCTGGAATTCCTCACCCAGCTCGATGCCGCCGCCGACACGGCGGGCTACACCCAGGTAGGCGCCTTCGGCGTGGCCCTGTTCCTGGTCACCCTGGCCGGCAACCTGCTCGCCCGCGGCGCCCGGGAAGGCTACGCCCTGGCCGAACAGCGCGGCGAGGATCTCGCCGATCAGGAGGTGTTGAACGGCCATATCGTTCAGCGCCTGCAGGACGGCGTGCTGGTGCTGGATCGCAGCGGCCGCGTGCGGCTGATGAACGCCACCGCCTGGAAGCTGCTGGGCCAGCCGGCGCAGCTCGACGCCCCGCTGCTGGAGGAGCTCTGTCCGCCCCTCGCCGAGGCCCTGGCATCCTGGCGCGAGCAGCCCGCGCAGGAGGCGGCCCCGTTCCAGGCCACCCGCAAGAGCCCGGAACTGCAGCCGCGCTTCCGGCGGCTCTCGGATGCCCCGGGCGGCGGCATTCTCATCTTCCTGGAAGACCGGGCGGAGATGAACGCCCAGGTCCAGCAGGCCAAGCTCGCCTCCCTGGGGCGGCTTACCGCCAGTATCGCCCACGAGATCCGCAACCCGCTCAGCGCCATCCTGCACGCCGAACAACTGCTCACC
>SKYZ01000166.1 GCA_007127625.1 Aquisalimonas sp.
CAGACGGAGAACTGCGCCCTGTGCGCCGCCCAGGATCCGGACACCATCAAGCTCCACACCGTGGGCAAGCCGTTCCCTGGCGTCGAGGTACGCATCAGCGACGAGGGCGAGATCATCATGCGCGGGGACAACGTCTTCGACGGCTACTACAACAAGCCCGACTCCACCGCCGAGACGCTGCAGGACGGCTGGCTGCACACCGGCGACGCCGGCTACCTGGAGGACGACGGGCAGATCGTGGTGCTCGGGCGTGTCTCCGAGGTGGTGTACACGGCTGCCGGCGAGCGGTTCATCCCCACGTACGTGGAGAACCACCTGAAGTTCAGCCAGTACATCAAGGACGTGTGCGTCATAGGCGAGGGACGGGATCACCTCACCGCCATCGTCTGTATCGATCTGGACGCCGTCGGTCACTGGGCCGAAGAGCACGGAGTGGCTTACACCTCCTTCGCCGACCTGTCGCAGAAGCCCGAGGTCTACGAACTCGTCCATGGCGTGATCACCCACGTGAACACGAAGCTCCCGGACGGTCTGCAGATCCGGCGCTTCGTCAATCTGCACAAGGAGTTCGACCCGGACGACGGCGAAGTGACGCGGACCCGCAAACTGCGGCGCAACGTCATCGACAAGCACTACGCGCCCATCATCGAGGCCCTCTACGACGGCCGCTCGGAGATCGAGTACGAGGCGCAGATCACCTACGAGACGGGCGAGTCTGGCGTACTCAAGCGCCACCTTGCCATTCGTGATCTTCCCGCCGGCGGGACCAACTGAGGCTCACCGACATGGAATACTTTCTGGAACTGCTGATCAACGGCGCGCTCACGGGGATGATGTACAGCCTGGTGGCGCTGGGCATCGTGCTGATCTACAAGTCCGCGGGCGTGCCCAACCTGGCCCAGGGCGCCATGGTGATGCTGGGTGCGTACTTCGTGTGGATGTTCACCACCATGGCGGGCATCCCCTTGTATGTCTCCATCGCCCTGGCCGTCGTGGCCATGTTCGCCTTCGGCCTGCTGGCGGAGCGCCTGTTGCTGCGCAAGATGGTGGGCCAGCCCATCATCATGATCGTCATGCTCACCCTGGGGCTGGAGATCTTCCTGCGGGGGCTCGGCCCGGGGCTGCTGGGCGCGGCGCCAAAGTCGCTGGATCTCGGCATTCCGCTCACCCCCATCATCGTCGGCGATATCTTCATCAACCGGGACTATCTGGTGGGCGGGACGGTGGCGCTGTTCCTCATCGGGCTGTCGCTGCTGTTCTTCCGCACCCGCATCGGCACCAAGCTGCGCGCGGTCTCCGATGATCATGTCTCAAGCTGGTCGGTGGGCATTTCCGTGGAGCGCGCCATCGGTATCTCCTGGGGGCTCGCCGGACTGTGCGCCGTGGCCGCAGGCACACTCTGGGGTTCCGTGCAGGGCGTGGACTGGACGCTCTCCGCCCTGCTTTTCCCCGCCATCGCCGTGGTCATCCTCGGCGGCCTGGACAGCATCGTCGGCGTGCTTGTCGGCGGCCTGATCCTGGGCATCCTGGGCAGCGTCATCCCGGGCTACGTGGACCCGATCGTGGGCGGCGGCACACGTGACGTGGTCACCTCGCTGCTCATTCTGCTCACCATCCTGGTCCGGCCACACGGCATCTTCGGCCGCGAAGACATCGAGAGGGTCTGATTCCATGTTCTATCGTCTGTCCGGAGTCCACCACACCCGCTACGAGACGGCCCGGCAGCTCTGGCCGGTACCCGCGGACCGGCGCATCGTCATTGGCCTGCTGGTCCTGGCCCTGGCTGCACCGCTGTTCATGTCGGACCTGTACCTGACCAGCTACATGATGCCGTGGCTGATCTGGAGCGCCGCCGCGCTGTCGCTCACTCTGCTCATGGGCCTTGCCGGTCAGCTCCACTTCGGCTTCGCGGCGGTCATGGCCATCGGTGCCTACTCGAGCATCCACATCGTACGGGCCGGTTGGCCCTTCGAGATCGCCCTGATCGGTGCCGGGCTCACCGCCGCGCTGATCGGCTGCCTGTTCGGTGCGGCCGCACTGCGCGTGAAGGGGCTTTACCTGGTCATGGCGACCCTGGCCATGCAGTACCTGGTGGACTGGGTGATCATCAATGTGCCGGCGATCTCCGGCGGCGCCCAGGCCACGTTGCAGACGCCGGATGTCACGTTCCTGTTCGTGCCGATGCAGGGCGACACGGCGCTGTACTACGGTGCGCTGCTATGGGCGGTGATCGTCACCCTGTTCGTGCTCAACGTGAAGCGCACCAGCTTCGGCCGGGCGCTAGTGGCCGTGCGCGACAAGGACTATGCCGCGTCGATCATCGGCGTGAACAGTTTCAAGTACAAGCTGCTCGCCTTCTTCGCCAGCTCCTTCCTGGGCGGTGTCAGCGGCGCGGTGCTGGCGTTCTGCTATTACCAGGCGGTGACGCCGGAGCAGTTCGGCTTCAATGTGTCCATTCAGCTCGTCGCCATGGTGCTGGTGGGCGGCTTGGGCAGCGTGATCGGCGCCTATCTCGGCGCCGGGTTCGTGCTGCTGGCGCCGATCATGCTCACCAACGTGGTCGCCTGGATGGCCATTCAGGGCTGGCTCACGGTGTCATCCAACCTGCTGGCGCACATCCCGCTCATGGCCTACGGCGCGCTGATTATCGGATTCCTGCTGTTCGAGCCACTGGGGCTCGCGAAGATCTACGACAACATCAGGAAATACTTCCTGGTCTGGCCGTTCCGGCACTCCCGGAGCTGAGCCCGTCC
>SKYZ01000050.1 GCA_007127625.1 Aquisalimonas sp.
CACTAGCGGCCGCTGAAGACCGGCTTGCGCTTCTCCATGAAGGCCGTGACGCCCTCGCGGTAATCCGCGGTCTGCCCGCAATCACGCTGCAAATCGCGCTCCAGATCAAGCTGCTGGTCCAGCGAGTTCACCCAGGAAGCCCTCAGCGCCCTCTTGATATTCGCCAGCCCCCTGGTGGGCTGCTGGGCAAAGTGCTTCACCAGGGCCTCGGCTTCGTCATCGAGGGCGTTATCATCCACGGCCCGCCAGATCATTCCCCAGCTCTCTGCCTGCTCGGCGGACACCTTATCCCCGAGCATGGCCAGCGCGGTCGCCCGTGCATGCCCCACCAGCCGCGGCAGATGCCAGGTTCCTCCGGAATCCGGCACCAGTCCAATGTTGCAGAATACCTGCACAAACTTCGCGGAACGTGCGGCGAGCACGATGTCACAGGCAAGCGCCAGGTTCGCGCCTGCGCCGGCGGCAACACCATTCACGGCACAGACCACGGGGACAGGCAGGGCGCGCAATCGCCGAATCAGAGGGTTGTACCGCAACTCAAGGGACTCGCCCAGATTCGGCACCTCGTCACCGGGCGCCACACTGCGGTCCGACAGGTCCTGGCCTGCGCAGAACGCGCGGCCCCGCGCAGCCAGCAGTAACACCCGTACTTCCTCGGCCGCCTCCAGCTCATCCATGGCCTGCCGTATTTCCTCATGCATGGCCACATTGAAACTGTTCAGGTTGTCGGGGCGATTCAGAACCAGGCGTGCGACGCCCGCGTCCAAAGAATACTCGATGGTCTCGAATGGCACGGCTTCTCCTCCCGGGGGTTCACTGTGGCTCCCCTTATCGTCGGCATGCACGGAACCATAGCGCATCCGAGCAATACGTTACAAGTTGAACGTTGACATACGCCTTTCATGTATCACAATGAAAATACGCCGCCACGAAAACGGCATCTTGGAGCTTTGCCTGATGCCCCACATAATCGCGCAAATCCTTGTTTGTGTTTTTCTTTTTAGTGAATCGTCGCCTATCAAGAGATGTGCCCACAAATGACACACAATCACGACGTCATGCGTCGGTCGGATCAAACTTAAGCCGGTCTATGCGCCGGCAGATAATCAGCCCCAGGGAGGAACAATGACCCAGTCCTACTTCGATAAACACCGTGAAACCCTGGAAAGGGCCGTGGAAGCAAGTCGGACCCGGGAGTTCTGGAGCCCGTACCCCGAAGCCCCGAGCGGCAAGATCTACGGCGAGGACGCGCCGGCCGACGGAGAAACGGCGTTCAAGGCACGCCTGAATCAGCCCTTCAGCCTGGAGATGCCCGGCATCACCGGGGAGATTGGTGCGGAGCGCTCACCCTACGGTTTCGACTTGGGAATCCGCTACCCCAAGGTGGATTCGGAGCAGTTGCTGCCGGCGATGGAGAAATCCTTGAAGGCCTGGCGCGATGCTGGTGCGGAGGAGCGGGCCGGCATCTGCCTGGAGATTCTGGACCGCCTCAACAAGCGCAGCTTCGAGCTGGCCCATGCGGTCATGCATACAACCGGTCAGGCCTTTCCCATGGCATTCCAGGCGGGCGGCACCCATGCCCAGGATCGCGGGCTGGAGGCCGTGGCATATGCCTACGAGGCGATGACGCGCCATCCCGGGCAGACACACTGGACCAAGCCCCAGGGCAAGCGTGACCCCCTGGAAATGGACAAGACGTTCTACGTCATCCCCCGTGGGCTGGCGATGATGATCGGCGTCTCCACGTTCCCGACCTGGAACGGCTATCCAGGGCTTTTCGCCAGCCTGGCCACCGGCAACCCCGTCGTGGTGAAGCCGCACCCACAGACCATCCTTCCGCTGGCGATTACGGTGGAAATCTGCCAGGAGGTCCTGAAGGAAGCCGGCTTCGATCCGTGGATCGTCTCCATGGTCGCTGACACGGCCGAGGCACCGGTGACCAAGGAGCTGGCCCTGGATCAACGCATTCAGGTCATCGACTTCACCGGCAGTTCCGCTTTCGGTGAGTGGCTGGAACGGAACTGCCATCAGGCGCAGGTCTACACGGAAAAGGCGGGCGTCAACGGCATCGTCATCGACTCCACCGACAACCTCAAGGCGATGTGCCAGAACCTGGCTTTTTCACTGAGCCTCTACTCCGGCCAGATGTGCACCACGCCGCAGAACCTGTTCATTCCGCGCAACGGCATCGACACGGACCAGGGACACCTGAGCTTCGACGAGGTGGCCCAGGCCCTGGCCGACGGTGTGACCAAGTTCCTCTCGG
Source organism: Aquisalimonas sp. (assembly GCA_007127625.1). Lineage (GTDB taxonomy): Bacteria > Pseudomonadota > Gammaproteobacteria > Nitrococcales > Aquisalimonadaceae > Aquisalimonas. The sequence continues at coordinate 2,267 of SKYZ01000050.1, forward strand.
ACAACGACCGTGCCACCGCGGTACTGGGCGCGATTCAGGCGCCCGTGACGGCCGAACGGATCGAGGAATCGAAGAGGCTGGGCCGCGTGGTGCTGGACTCGGAGGCCCGCGAGCACCCGCAGTTCGACGGCGCCCGCATTCGCACGCCGCTGATGCTGGCCGTGGACGCCACAGACGAGGACGCCTACCAGCGCGAACTCTTCGGGCCCATTTCGCTGCTGATCGCCACCAACGACACCGGCGACAGCATCGAGCGCGCCCGCCAGCTGGCCCGCAGCAAGGGGGCCATGACCTGGGCCGTGTACAGCACCAGTGAACAAGTAATGGCAGACATGCGCGAGGCCGCCCTGGACGCGGGCGTTTCCCTTTCGGAAAATCTGCTCGGCGGCGTGTTCGTGAACCAGACGGCGGCCTTCAGTGACTACCACGGCACGGGTGCCAACCCGGCAGCCAACGCTGCTCTCTGCGACGCGGCCTTCGTCGCCAACCGGTTCCGGGTGGTGCAGACGCGCCGTCATGCCGCCTGAGCCGCGACCATGAGGAAGCCAGCATGCCCAGTTATGCCATCGACAGGATCCGGCCGGTCGTCCACCCGGATGCGTTCGTGCACCCCACGGCGGTTCTGATCGGGGACGTGATCGTCCGCGCAGGCGTCTACGTAGGCCCCTGCGCGGCACTGCGCGGGGACTTCGGCCGACTGGTCCTGGAGGCGGGCAGCAACCTCCAGGACACATGTGTCATGCACGGCTTCCCCGGGACCGACACTATTGTCGAGGCCGATGGACATATCGGGCACGGCGCGGTTCTCCACGGTTGCCACATCGGTGAGAACGCCATGATCGGCATGAACAGCGTCATCATGGACAACGCCGAGGTCGGCGAATCTGCCATCGTGGCCGCCTGCTCCTTCGTCAAGGCCAACAGCCGTATCGACGCCCGCCACATGGCCGTTGGCAGCCCCGCGCGGGTGCTGCGTGAGCTCAGCGAAGACGAAATCGCCTGGAAGCGCGAGGGGACTCGCACCTACCAGCAACTGGCCCGCCGCTCCCACGCATCGATGGTGGAAGTGACTCCTCTGAATGCACCGGAACAGGACAGGCCGCGGCTTGAGGTCTCGGACTACGAGCCACTATTCGCAACCAGGGACAGGCAGGGCGACGGATGAGCTATCAGTACATCAATGTCAGCAACCACGATGGTGTGGGCGAGATCAAGTTGCACCGGCCCGACGCCATGAACGCACTTTGCGCCGCGTTGATGGAGGAAGTGGGTACGGCGCTCCAGGGGTTCGCGGCGGACGACACGATCAATGCGGTGATGATCACCGGAAGCGAGAAGGCTTTTGCGGCGGGTGCCGACATCAAGGACATGGCGCAGTTGAGCTGCGTTGACGCGGTCCAGGACGATTTCCCTTTCTCCGCCTCCGGCTGGACAGTGCTGAAGGAGTACCGCAAGCCGGTCATCGCCGCGGTCTCCGGATACTGCCTGGGCGGTGGGTGCGAACTGGCCATGAGTTGCGATTTCATCATTGCGACGGACACCGCACGGTTCGGTCAGCCGGAGGTCAAGCTGGCGATCATGCCGGGTGCCGGCGGCACCCAGCGCATGGCGCGCGCTGTGGGCAAGGCCCGCGCCATGGAACTGTGCCTGACGGGCCGCTTCATGGACGCCGAGGAGGCGCTCGAGGCCGGGCTGATCGCATACATCACCACGGTGGACAGGCTTCACGGCGATACCCTGGCCACCGCGAGTACCATTGCGGCACACTCCAGTATCAGTACGCAATTGATCAAGGAATCCATCAACCAGGCGTTCGAAATGCCACTGTCCAGTGGCCTGCTGTTTGAACGTCGGATGTTCCAGACCTGCTTCGCCAGTGAGGACCGGACGGAGGGGATGAACGCATTCATCGACAAGCGCCCGCCGGCATTCCGTAACCGTTGAGTCCATGAGGGCCGGTACCCAGCCCCTTCTGGGCCCGGTCAGGCAAGAGTAACGAGTGACCGGGGGGCCGGATGAGCACCCGCAACCTGGCAGCGCTGTTTCAGCCGCAATCCGTGGCTCTCCTGGGAGCAAGCCGACGACCCGGTTCCATTGGCGCAGTGCTGGCCCGGAACCTGTTCAACTCCGGTTTCCAGGGTCCCATCCTACCTGTCCATCCGCGTCACCGCGCCGTCCAGGGCGTGCTGACCTATCCCGACGTCGCGTCCCTGCCGGTCACACCGGATTTGGCCGTGATCTGCACGCCCGCCGACACGGTCCCGGACCTACTGACCCAGTTGGGCGAGCGTGGCACCCGGGCAGCGATCATCATCAGCCGGGGCCAGCCCGGACCCGCCGGGGCACAGTGGCGGCAGCGCCTCCTCGAAGCCGCCCGCCCCTATCTGATGCGTATCCTCGGACCCAATGGGCTGGGAGCCATCGTGCCCCGTGCGGGGCTCAACGCCAGCGTTTCGCATATGCAGGCCCACCCCGGCGGCGTCGCTTTCGTGACGCAGTCCGGCGCCATCATGACCTCCATCATCGACTGGGCCGCCAGCCACGGCACGGGCTTCTCCCACCTGGTTGCGCTGGGTGACATGAGCGATGTGGATTTCGGCGACATGCTCGACTACCTCGTTGCCGATCACGGTACCAGCGCAATCCTGCTACATGTGGAAGTCATCACCAATGTACGCAAGTTCATGTCTGCGGCGCGCGCCGCCGCGCGCATGAAACCGGTGATTGTCATCAAGGGCGGCCGTCACGTCGAAGCAGCCCGCGCCGCGGAGTCCCATACCGGTGCCGTGGCCAGTTCCGACGCCGTCTACGATGCGGCCTTCCGCCGTGCCGGCATGCTCCGTGTCCACAATCTGGACGATCTCTTCTCTGCCGCCGGGACGCTGGCGCTCAGCGGTGTGCCTGGCGGCGAACGCATGGCCATTCTCAGCAATGGCGGCGGCATGGGCGTGATGGCCACCGACGTTTATCTCGACAACGGGGGCGTACTGGCTGAACTGAGCGAGGACACGCTGACGCGGCTCGATGCAGTGCTCCCTGCCGGCTGGGCACGGGAAAACCCGGTGGACATCATCGGTGATGCCCCGGGAGAGCGCTACGCCAACAGCCTGGAAGTGCTGATGGAGGCGCCGGAAGTGGACGCCGTGATGGTGATCAACTGTCCCGTGGCCATTGCCGATTCGGAAGAGGCTGCCGTCGCCGTCGCCAGGTGTGTTGCCGCGCAGGATCAGCGTTGGGGGCGTCATCGCATGGTGCTCACCAGCTGGGTAGGTGAAGCCACGGCGGCGATCGCGCGCGAGCATCTGAGCAGCCGCGGTGTGCCCACATTTCGCACGCCCCTGCTGGCCACGCGCGCCTTCATGCAGATGCTGGAGTACCGCCGCAACCAGGAGGAACTGCTGGAGACTCCGCGGCCGCTACCCGAAGACACCGAGCCAGACGTCGCCGAGGCGCGGGCGATCATCCGGCGCGCACGGGACGCCGGCAACGAATGGCTGACCGAAGATCTCTCCAAGCAGCTCCTGGCGGCGTTCGACATCCCGGTGGTGGCGACCCATCCGGCTTCCACGCCCGAGCATGCGCGGGAGATCGCCGAAACGCTGACAGGCCCCTATGTCGTCAAACTCAGGGCGGAAGGCCTTGTGCATAAGAGTGACGTGGGTGGCGTGCGCCTGAACCTCCGGACGCCGGAAGCGGTGGAGATCGCCGCCCGAGACATGGCACGGCAGCTGCCACCGGCGCAGGAGCATGCCGGCTTTGCCGTACAGCCCATGGTGACCCACACGCACAGTTACGAACTGTTCGCTGGCGTCATTGATGACGCCCAGTTCGGTCCAGTGATCGTCTTTGGAGACGGCGGCACGGCGGTAGAAGTACTCACGGACCAAGCCATCGGACTCCCTCCGCTCAACATCAAACTGGCGCGCGATCTGATGGCACGCACCCGCATCTACAGGCAACTCTGTGGCTATCGCAAGGTTGCGGCGGCGGATCTGGACGCCATCGCCTTGACGCTGATCCGCCTGTCGCGGCTGGTGGTGGAACTGCCCGAGGTTCGTGAGTTGGACATCAACCCGTTGCTGGCTGGCCCGTTCGGCGTCACGGCTCTGGATGCCCGGATCCGCGTGGCAAGCGAACCCATCCAGAACCCGAGTGCGCGCTTGGCCATCCGCCCCTACCCGCGGGAACTGGAGGAAACGGTCACCCTGCAGGATGGTCGTGATTTGCTGCTGCGCCCGATCCTGCCCGAGGACGAGCACGAACTGATCCGCACCTACTCGAGCCTGTCTCCCGAAGAGCTGGAGCTGCGATTCTTCGTTTCCAGTCAGACGTTTACGCACATGACAACGGCGCGCTCCACGCAGATCGACTACGACCGGGAGATGACCTTTGTGCTCACTGACCCCGGTGTCCCCGGCGAGAGTGCCGTCCATGGTGTGGTCAGCGCCGCCACCGATCCGGACAACGACAGCGCCGAGTTTGCCATCATCATCCCGCATACCATGACGGGACTCGGGCTAGGCCGGTTCCTGATGGAGCGAATCATCGCTTACTGCCGCCAACGTGGTACCCGCGTTCTGCGAGGAGAAGTTCTCAAGGAAAACACGCGCATGCTACGCCTGTGCCGGCGCCTGGGCTTCCGCAAGCGCACCTCGCCGACCTATCCACAGATCTACCTGGTCGAGCTGGAGTTGCAGGCGGAATCATCCGCCTGAGTCGGATTACACGTACTGCGCGGCGGCGTGGGCCGACGCCCATGCCCACTGGAAGTTGTGCCCCCCCAGGTGGCCGGTAACGTCCACCACCTCGCCGATGAAGAACAGCCCGGGAACACGTCGGCTTGCCATGGTCCGGGAGGAGAGCTCGTCGGTATCCACACCTCCCAGGGTGACCTCGGCGACGGCGTACCCCTCGGTGCCCACCGGATGCACTGTCCACCGGGTCAACGACTCCACGAGACTGTCCACACGGTTACCGGGGACTTCCGCCAGCGGTGTGTCCACCCAGGCGTCCGGGTACCAGGTCTGCGCCACCCGACGGGTCAGGTAATCGCCCACCAGAGTCCTCGGGCGGACCCGACCGCCGTTGCTGCGGGCAGCGCGAAGTGCCTCCTGCAGGCTGCCGTCGGGATCCAGATTCACCACAACCGGGGCACCGGATTCCCAGTAGGACGACGCCTGCAGCACTGCCGGGCCGCTCAGGCCCCGGTGGGTAATCAGAATGTTCTCGCGAAAGCTGGCAACACCGGCCTGCACGGAGGCATCCATAGCCGTCCCGGCGAGTTCCCGCAGGCATTCCCGATCGGATGGATCCAGCACCAGGGGCACCAGGGCCGGGCGGGTCGGCCGCACCGTTAACCCGTACTCCCGGGCCACGCAGTGCCCGAAATCCGTAGCCCCCATGCGCGGAATGGACAGCCCCCCGGTGGCAACCACCACGGATTCTGCCTCAAAGGCACCGCGACTGGTCTGTACTCGAAAGGGGCCCTCTCCCATAGCGCTCGCCACCGACGTCGCAGTCATCACATCCACCCCGCCGGTCCGGCATTCGGCCAGCAGCAGGTCCACGATGGCCCGGGCCTTGCCGTCGCAGAAAAGCTGCCCCAGTTTCTTCTCGTGGTACGCGATACCGTGGGACTCGACCAGCGCAATGAAATCCCAGGGTGTATAGCGACTTAACGCAGACTTGTGAAAGTGTGGATTAGCTCCCAGGAAATGCTCGGGGCCGCTATACATGTTGGTGAAGTTGCAGCGCCCGCCCCCGGACATGAGGATCTTCCGGCCGACCTTGCTGGTGTGCTCCAGCACCAGCACGCTGCGGCCGCGCTGGCCGGCCAGGGCGGCGCAGAACAGGCCCGCGGCGCCGCCGCCTATGACGATGACGTCGTAACGGCTCACGCCGGGTCCTCGCCGTCCACGCCGTCCACGCCGGCGACCGCCTGCTGCTGGCGCCAGAGGGCGGCGTAGACACCGTCGTCGGCCAGCAGTTCCCCGTGCTCCCCCTGCTCCACCACGCGGCCCTGGTCCAGCACCACGATCCGATCTGCATCCATGACGGTGGACAACCGGTGAGCAATGGCCAGGGTGGTGCGCTGCCGCGCCACGGTGTTGAGTGCGTGCAGGATGGCCTGCTCCGATGCGGAATCCAGGGAAGACGTGGCCTCGTCGAGCACCAGGATGGGCGGATCCTTCAGTAGTACCCGCGCAATGGCGATACGCTGCTTCTCACCGCCGGAAACCTTGAGCCCGCGCTCGCCCACCCGCGTCTCCAGCCCCTCCGGCAGCCGCGCGATGAAATCGTCCAGATCCGCCAGTCGCGCCGCCTGCAGCACCTCGTCATCACTTGCCTCCGGACGGCCGTAGGCGATGTTGTAACGGATGGTGTCGTTGAACAGCACCGTATCCTGCGGCACGACACCAATGGCTTCCCGCAGGCTGTCCTGTGTGACATCGCGCACGTCCTGGCCGTTGACCGTCACGGCGCCGGCATCGACATCGTAGAACCGGAACAGCAGCCGTGCGATGGTGGACTTACCGGCACCGCTGGGGCCCACCACCGCCACCTTGGCACCCGCCGGGATGTCGAAGCTCACGTCCCGCAGAATGGGCCGATCCGGCTGATAGGAAAAGTCCACGTGGTGGAAGCGCACCGCGCCACCGTCCGGGTCCAGCCGCCGGGCATCGGGGTGATCCTGCACGCCGGCTTCCTCGCCCAGCAGCCCGAACATGCGCTCGATGTCCACCAGCGCCTGGCGGATCTCCCGGTAGACGAAGCCGAGGACGTTCAACGGCATGAACAGCTGAATCATGTACGCGTTGACCATGACCAGGTCACCCATGCTCATGTCGCCGCTGGTGACCTGAATGGCGGCCATGGCCATCATGACGGTGATGGCCCCGGCAATGATCAGGGCCTGGCCGGAGTTCAGCGCTGCCAGGGAGAGCCGGTTCTTCATGCGGGCTGACTCCCAGGCCTCCAGATCCCGGTCGTAGCGGTGTGCCTCATAGGCCTCGTTGTTGAAGTACTTCACCGTCTCGTAGTTGAGCAGGCTGTCCACGGCACGGGTATTGGAGCGGTTGTCCATGGTGTTGGCCTCACGCACGAAGCGCGTACGCCACTCGGTGACCACCACGGAGAACGCGATATAGACCACCACCGCGGCAATCACCGTGACCACGAACCCGGGGCTGAAGGCAACGAAGAGGATCACCGCCACCATGGCGATTTCCAGCACCGTGGGCACGATGTTGAACAGCATGAACCGCAGCAGGAAGCTCATGCCGTTGGTACCGCGCTCGATGTCACGGGCCAGCGCGCCGGTCTGGCGCGACAGGTGGAACGACAGCTGCAAACGGTGCAGGTGCTGGAACACCTCCAGCGACGCCCGCCGCATTGCGCGCTCCGCAACCCGGGCGAACACCGCGTCCCGGAGTTCACCGAACAATGTTGCACCGAAGCGCAGCAGACCGTAGCCCACCACCAAGGCCAGCGGCACCAGCAGCATTACTTCCTCGCCCCGTTCCTCCAGCGTATCCACCAGGAACTTCAGTGCGACGGGCACGAGAACGTTGGCCACCTTGGCCAGGACCAGGCAGACCACCGCCAGTGCCACCCGCCCGCGGAACTCCAGAAGGTAGGGCAGCAGGCTGCGGATGATGCGCCAGTTGGGACGCACGCCGACATCGGCCGTTGTTGCGCCGGAAGACCGCAACGCTTTCCCCTTATTCGACCGGGCGCAGACCCCACCGTGCCAGGATCCGCCGCACCAGAAGGACAAGCCCGTGACCGGGCCAGAAGAGCAGCAGAGGATAGAGGAACATCATCACCAGCACAAAGACGGGATCGGGCATCCACACCTGCTCGATGCCCATGGGCTCGGTCAGCCAGTTGATATTGCGCTCTGCCTCGGTCAGCAGCCACGTGGCCGGTAGCACCACCACGGCCAGGGCCGTCTGCAGCCAGGGACCCCGGCGGTCATAACCCATGCGGTGCAGCGCCCAGATGATCAGGGCCGGAAGGAAAATGTGATACAGGGAGGTAGCCCGCGCCAGCAGCGGATTCTCAGGGTTGAACATGTAGGCGGTAAAGTTGGCCCACGCGCCGCCGCTGACAGTCCCCAGAAGAAAGTCGGGCGTCCAGAATACGCCGACCATCACCACCGTACCCGCCTGGCTGGACAGCAGCAGGCGGTTACCGGTCCAGAGGCTGTAGAGGACGACGAACTGGGCAATATTGCACAGCCAGAGGAAATTCTGCGGCCCGTA
>SKYZ01000357.1 GCA_007127625.1 Aquisalimonas sp.
GATTCGAACCTGGGAATGCTGGGATCAAAACCCAGTGCCTTACCGCTTGGCGACACCCCAGTGGTCGTGGAAACCCTTTCGCTTAGCCGTCCGCTGCTGCCATCCGTTGATGCAGCGGCGACCGGTTTACGCCGCGAGCGACAAACCCCTGCCAGCCTTCGGCCCGACAACGGTGTAATGTCTGCTCGGCCTGATTCCGGTTAGCACACGGCAGAAACACGCAGCCTCCGGAACCACTCATGCGCGGTTGTCCGTCCGCGGCCAGGGTCTTAAGCGCCTGGTCAACGGCTGAATACCGCGCCCGCGCCACGGGTTCGAAAGCATTCATTCCGCCCCCGGCGCAGAAGTCGCGTATTGTGATGGGGGGCGAATTCCTTGTCAATTCGGGCGCCTGAAACAGTGCCGCGGTGCTCACCGTGCACTGCGGCGCCAGCACCACGTACCACGGGCAGTCCAGATCAAGCGGCTGCAGTCGCTCCCCCACCCCCTCTGCCCAGGCGCTGCGCCCCCGCACGAACACGGGCACATCGGCGCCCAGCGCCAGACCCAGCTCCGCCAGGGCATCCTCCCCGAGGCCGCACCCCCAGAGGTGATTCAGCGCCACCAGCACGGTGGCGGCATCGGAGCTGCCGCCACCCAGGCCGCCACCAGCGGGCAGGCGCTTGGTGACCCGGATCACGGCACCCAGCGACGTACCGCTGGCCCGCTGCAGGGCAACCGCCGCCCGCAGGGTCAGATCGGCGTCCTCCGGGACGCCCACCGGATCCGACGCCCGCCGGATGGCACCGTCGCCGGTGATCTGCAGGTGAACGGTGTCGCCATAGTCAAGGAACTGGAACACCGTCTGCAGCAGGTGATACCCGTCGTCCCGCCGGCCGACGATATGCAGAAACCGGTTGATCTTGGCCGGCGCCGGCCACGCCGTCTCGCCCTCAGATTTCCGGGCCATCGGTCTCCCAGGAACGGATGTGTGCGCGCAGCGAGATGCCCGGGCCCTGCAGATCCAGGCGCACCGGCAGATCCACCGCCCCGCCGCGGGCATCATAGCCGTCGTAAGTCACTTCCCAGCCCGCCTGCTCCAGGCGCTGCACTCGACCCTGCTCATCCAGTTCCATGGCAACCACCTCCGGGCCGGGAGCGGGCAGCCCCCGCAGCCACCAGGGCAGCACTTCCACCGGAAGGTCGAGACCGGTATAGCGCCGTAGCAGCTCGGCGGCATCGGCGGCAGTCTCTGTACCACCGTCCGACGTCCGCAGGATCACCCCCTGGTCGTCCCCCTGCAGGCGAAAGCTGCCGGCGCCCATGGGCCCACGCATGTCCAGGCGGTAGGCATCATCCACCTGGCTCCACTCCATGCTCAGGGCAACGCTCTCGTCGGGGGTGGTGATTCCCGCCCGCCCCGAAGCCCGCCAGTTGGTCATGGTTTCCAGCGCGGCACGCCGCTCCTCGAAGGCCGCCTCGCGCCGGTCGGTATCAGGCTCCGGCACCGCGGCGCACCCCGCAAGCCCGAGGACCAGACCAATCAACACCAAACGCAGCACGCTCATTGCTCCAGCACCTCCGGGGCGAGTCGACGAATGGTCTCCAGCAGCACGTCGTGGTCGGGCTCCCGGTCCAGGGCGTCCCGCCATACGTCCCGCGCCCGTTGCCGCTCGCCTTCCACCCACAGCACTTCGCCGAGGTGCGCGGAGATCTCGCCATCGGGCTGCTTGCCATGGGCACGCTGCAGGTATTCCAGGGCCCGCTCGTGTTCGCCCAGGTGGTAGTAGCCCCAGCCCATGCTGTCGAGGATCGCGGGATCGTCCGGCTCCTGCTCGTAGGCCCGGCGGATCAACTCCATGCCCTCCTCGTAGCGGTCGGTGCCGTCCACCAGCGTGTAACCCAGTGCGTTGAGAGCATGGGTGTGGCGTGGATTCTGGTCGAGTATGCGCCGCAGATCGCGCTCCGCACCGTCCACGTCCCCCGCCCCGGCGTGCAGCAGGGCCCGACTGTAGAGAAGGTCCGTCTGCTCCGGATGCTCCTCCAGCGCCTCGTCGTAGACCTTCAGCGCCGCCTCGGGCCGATCAGTACGTCGCAGCATGTCCCCTTCCACCAGATAGGCGCGGATGGCGTGCTCGGGGAACCGTGCGCGATAGTCGTCAAAGGCCTCCCGGGCGCGGGCCAGTCGCCCCTGCTCGCCCAGAATCACCGCACGCCGCAGTGCGCCCTGCACCCGATACTCGCCGTCCACCATGCCGTACCAGTGCAGCGCCTCGGTCATGTTGCCGTCGTCTTCGGCAATCCGTCCGAGAAAATAATGGGCCGCGCCCAGCCGCTCACCCAGATCCACCAGGGAGAGGAAGTACGTTCGCGCCTCTTCGGCATACCCCGCCTCCAGGGTCAGCAGGGCCATGGCGTAGAGGGCATCGGCATTGTCCGGCCGCTCACTGTGCACCCGCTCGAACTGCTCCAGGGCCTTGGACTCGGCGCCGGCATCCAACAGGCGGCGGGCGTAATCCAGGCGCAGACGCCAGTCGTCAGGGTGCCGCTCCACCAGTTCGTCCAGCCCCTCCAGGGCCGCCTCCCGCTCCCCCATGGCGAGCAGCGCCTCGGCGCGGTACAGGGTCAGGTCACGATCACCGGGCTCCAGGGCCAGGCCGTCCTCGGCGGCATCCCGCGCCAGTGTCGGGTTGCCCGCCTCCAGGGCCAGCCGCGCCAGCAGCCGGTACCCCCCCGGCTGCTGCGGACGC
>SKYZ01000108.1 GCA_007127625.1 Aquisalimonas sp.
GGGAAGGCAGCTCCAGGGAGACCACGTTGAGCCGGTAGTAGAGGTCCTCGCGGAAGCGGCCTTCCTGCATTTCATCGTCCAGCTGGCGGTGCGTGGCGGAGATGATGCGCACGTTCACCGGCTGGGAGGCGGTGGCGCCCACCGGCCGCACCTGGCCCTCCTGGAGTACCCGCAGCAGCTTGACCTGCAGGGGTTGGGGCATGTCGCCGATCTCGTCCAGGAACAGTGTGCCGCCGTCCGCGGCCTGGAACAGGCCTTGGTGATCCTGGGTGGCACCGGTGAACGACCCCTTGCGGTGACCGAACAGCTCCGACTCCAGCAGTGGCTCCGGAATGGCGCCGCAATTCACTGCGATGAAGGGCCGGTCGCTGCGTCGGCTGGCCCGGTGGACGGCCTGCGCCAGCAGTTCCTTGCCGGTGCCGCTGTCACCGCGGATAAACACGCTGGCGTCGGAGTCGGCCACCATGCGTGCCTTGCCCAGCACGTTCTTCATGACCGAGCTGCGGGTGATGATGTTGCGGCTCCAGTTGTTGTCGTCGGTACCGCCGATGTCGCTGGTGCCGCCGGAGACGTCCAGAGCCGCTGCCACCTGTTCCAGCAGTTTCTGACTGTCGAAGGGCTTGGTGACGAAGCTGAAGACGCCGTTGCGGGTCGCTTCCACGGCGTCGGGAATCGACCCGTGCGCGGTGAGGATGATCACCGGCAGGGTGGGGTGATCCCGGTGCAGGGCATCGAACAGCGCCAGCCCGTCCATGCCGTCCATGCGCAGATCGGTAATCACCACGTCCGGCTGTGCCGCCGACATGTTCGCCAGGGCCTCCTCGCCGCTCTCCGCCGCAGTCACGCGGTAGCCGGCGGATTTCAGGCGGATGGACAGCAGGCGCAGCAGGCCCGGGTCGTCGTCCACGAGAAGAATGCTGGGTTGATCCATAGTTGCTTACCTCAGTCCCGGCCGCGCTCGATGATGCTGCGCTCGATGGCCTTGAGCGCTTCGAGCTGTTCCTCGAGCGCGTCGTTGCGTGATTGCTCCTCACCCAGGTGGCGCTCCAGCTCGTCGATCCGGGAAGCGCTGGCCGCCTGGGCCGTGTGAGCATCATGCAGAATGGATGCCAAGGCTGCCCGAACGGGCGCCTCGGTCACCTGCTCGCTGCATATGGCCAGACCGACCAGAGTGTCATCGGTGAGTGCACGCTGACCCTCGCCGCCGCGCGCAACAAGGGCTAGACGGACGTGGTCGTCGCTGCAGCGAGCGGAGTTTACGGCGGCGGCAAGCCGCTCGCGTTCGGCGTTCAGGGCCGTTTGGTCCATGGCGCCGGCCAGTAGTGCGTACTGCAGCAGGTCGTTGAGCACCGGTTCAGCCTCTTCAGTGTCGCCTTCCGGAGACAGCTGACAGTAGGCTGCGGCCTTGCACCACTGCTCGGTCATGGCCTGGCAGCCGCCCAGAATCATGGTGGTCAGCGCCAGGAAGAGTAGGAAGCGGAGTTGCTGCCACCGCGGCCATCCGAGCGGTGTACGTGATTCTCTGATCATGTTCTTGTCTTCCGACTTGCGTCCAGGGGCAGAATGACCCGGATGCGGGTGCCGCCCTGTTCAGGTGTTTCGATGTCAATCATGCCTTCGTGGGCCTCGACGTACTCCTGGGCAATGGACAGCCCGAGGCCCGAGCCCTTGACATAGCCCTCGGCGCGGTTGCGGCCCTGGAAGAAGGCGTCGAAGACTGCGTCGTGCTCCTCCTCGGGGATCCCCGGGCCGTCGTCTGCTACCGCCAGGATGATATCGCCCCCTTCGCGGACCAGGCTCAGCTCGATCCGGCCGCCGGTGGGCGAGAACTTCACCGCGTTGGACAGTAGATTGTCCACGATGGTGCGGAGCTTCTCCGCATCCACCCGCATATGCAGATCCTGCAGCTTGGTTTCCAGGTGGAGGTCCTTCGTGAGCATGGCTGGTTTATGATTCCGTGCCACCTCGTTGACCAACGGCGCGAGCCGGGTACGCTGCAGGTCCAGGCTCTGGGCGATGTCGCGGGCGGTACTGAAATTGAGCAGATCCTCGATCAGCCGCTGCAGCTGGTGAGCATTGCCGGTGATGATCTGCGCGATCTCCTGTTGTTCGCGGTTGAGCTCACCGACGCTGGGATCCCCCAGCAGATCGCCGCCTTCACGGATGGCGGTCAGCGGCGTTTTCAGCTCGTGGGAGACGTGGCGGAGGAAGCGGGTCTTCTGCTCCTCCAACTCCAGTAACCGCTCCCGGAGCCAGTCCAGCCGCTCGCCCACGTACTGGACATCCTGCGGTCCGGACAACCGGACCGGTTGCTGGAAGTTGCCGTCACCGAGCCGGCGGATGATCCGGTCCAGCTGCCGGATGGGGCGCGCGATCAGGGTGGTAAAGAACGTCACCGAGAGGACGGTGAGCGGCCCCAGGGCGATTGCCAGCCAGAACAGCAGCTGCTGGGCCGTGGCGGCGGTGTCCTGCATCTCCCGCACTTCCCGGTCCACCATGCGGTTGCTGCCTGCGAGCACTTCCTGCCCGAGGCGGTTGAGGTCGAGGAAGTCCTGGGCCAGTTCGATCTGGTCGATGTCGGGGCTGTCACCGCCGGCGTCGATGCGCTCGAAAATCGCCGTTTCAGCCTCAGCCATGTCGTCCACGTGCTCCCGGTGGGTATCGTCCAGCGGCAGCCGATGGAGGCGGCTCACAGTGTCCTCGAACGTTTCGTGGGCCTCACGGA
>SKYZ01000248.1 GCA_007127625.1 Aquisalimonas sp.
GCTGCTGGTGGAGATGGACGGTTTCGAGGGCAACGAGGGCGTGATCGTCATCGCCGCCACCAACCGGCCGGACGTGCTCGACCCGGCGCTGCTGCGCCCGGGCCGTTTCGACCGGCAGGTGACGGTTCCGCTGCCCGACGTACGCGGCCGCGAGCAGATCCTCAAGGTGCACATGAGCAAGCTGCCGCTGACCCGCGATGTGGATCCGTTCATCCTCGCCCGCGGCACGCCCGGATTCTCCGGCGCCGATCTGGCCAACCTGGCCAACGAGGCGGCCCTGTTCGCCGCCCGGGCCAATAAGCGCGAAGTCGACATGCAGGACTTCGAGATGGCCAAGGACAAGATCATGATGGGTGCCGAGCGCCGCTCCATGGTGATGAGCGAGGACGACAAGAAACTCACCGCCTACCACGAGGCAGGGCATGCCATCGTCGGCCTGATCACGCCAGAGCATGATCCGGTCCACAAGGTGACCATCATCCCCCGCGGCCGCGCCTTGGGCGTGACCATGTTCCTGCCGGAGGAGGATCGCACCAGCTACTCCAAGCAGCGGCTCAACAGCATGATTACCTCGCTGTTCGGTGGTCGTCTGGCGGAGGAGCTGATCTTCGGCCACGAGCGGGTCACCACCGGGGCCTCCAACGACATCGAGCGGGCCACGCAGATCGCCCGCAACATGGTCACCAAGTGGGGGCTGTCCGAGCGCATGGGGCCGCTGGCCTACAACGAGGACGACGGCGAGGTGTTCATCGGTCAGGCCATGCAGAAGCAGAAGCAGGTCTCCGACGAGACGGCCCATGCCATCGATGAAGAGATCCGCTCCATCATCGACTCGAACTACAACAAGGCCAAGCAGATTCTGCAGGACAACATGGACAAGCTGCACACCATGTCCGATGCGTTGATGAAGTACGAAACCATCGACAAGGCGCAGATCGACGACATCATGAATGGCCGTCCGGTGGGACCGCCCCGGGGCTGGCAGGACGAGCGTGGTGGTGGCTCCTCCGGTGGCTCCGAGGCCGGCGCCGGCGCCGGTGAAACCGGCGACGGCGACGAGCCCGAAGGCGGCCGGATCGGTGATCCGGCCGGTGAGCATTGACGGCAACGAGGTGAGCCGAACATGACGCGCGCGCAGGCGCCCGTCCTCGACTTGGCTGGCCGGCAGCTGACGCTGGACCGGCCCCGGGTCATGGGTGTGCTCAATATCACCCCCGATTCCTTCTCGGACGGGGGTGATTTCTTTGCGCCCGACACCGCCCTGGAGCGGGCGCGGGAACTGGTGGCGGCGGGAGCGGACATCATCGATATCGGCGGCGAGTCGACACGCCCCGGTGCCGAGGAAGTGCCGGTGGAAGAAGAGCTGCACCGTATTCTGCCAGTGCTCGGGCTGCTGGCGACCGAGCTCGACGTGCCCGTGTCCGTGGACACCACCAAGCCCGAGGTCATGGAGGCTGCCGCCGATGCGGGGGCCGGCATGATCAACGACGTCATGGCGTTGCGGCGGCCCGGCGCGCCCGAGGCGGCGGCGGCCACCGGGCTGCCGGTGTGCCTGATGCACATGCAGGGCGAACCGCGGACCATGCAGCACAGGCCCGCCTACGACGATGTCGTCACCGAGGTGCGCGATTTCCTGGCCGACCGTGTCGCGGTATGCGAGGCGGCAGGGATCCCGCGGGATCGTCTGGTGCTGGACCCGGGATTCGGTTTCGGCAAGACACTCGCGCACAACTACGAGCTTCTGGGGCGGCTCGACGCGTTTTGCCAACTCGGACTGCCCCTGCTGGTGGGCATGTCCCGCAAGTCCATGCTGGGTAAACTCGTGCACCGGCCGGTCCACGAGCGGTTGGCGGCGGGCACCGCCGCGGCGACCCTTGCCGCCTGGCTGGGGGCGCGGATCATTCGCGTCCATGATGTCGCCGCCACGGCGGATGCCATGTCGGTGGTGGCGGCGGCGATGGCGCCGGAGCATATTCAGGAGTGACAGTGTCGCGGCGCAGGGCGCGAGCACCGGCCAAGGACAGGGGAAAGGATCGGGGATCATGACGCGCAGTTATTTCGGCACCGACGGCATTCGGGGGCGGGTCGGCGAACCGCCGATCACTCCGGATTTCATGCTCAAGCTGGGCTGGGCGCTCGGGCAGGTGCTTGCTCAGCGGGATCGGCGGCTGGTGCTCATCGGCAAGGACACCCGGATCTCCGGGTACATGTTCGAGTCCGCGCTGGAGGCGGGGCTTTCCGCGGCGGGCACCGACATTCGGCTGCTCGGCCCGATGCCGACTCCCGCCATCGCCTACCTTACCTCCACCCTGCGGGCCGGCGCCGGCATTGTCATCAGCGCTTCGCACAATCCCCACGAAGACAACGGCATCAAGTTCTTCTCGGAAGAGGGCGAAAAGCTGGACGACGCCGCCGAGGCCGCCATCGAAGACATCATGGAGCAGCCGCTGACCACCGTGGCCTCGGCGGAGCTGGGCAAGGTGACCCGCCTGGCCGACGCGCCGGGGCGCTATATCGAGTTCTGCAAGAGCACCATCGGGCGGGATGTGCGGCTCCAGGGGCTGAAGCTGGTGGTGGATTGCGCCAACGGTGCGACATACCAAGTGGGGCCCGAGGTCTTCCGCGAGTTGGGTGCCGAGGTGGTGACGCTGGGCGATGAGCCCGATGGGCTCAATATCAATGTCGAGTGCGGCTCCACGCGCCCGGAAGCCATGCAGGATGCCGTGCGGCGCAGTCGCGCGGACGCCGGTATCGCCTTCGACGGCGATGGCGATCGCGTGATCATGTGTGATGCCGACGGCGAGCTGGTGGATGGCGACGAAGTGCTCTACGTCATCGCCAGTGCCCGGCAAGCCGCCGGGCATCTGCAGGGGCCGGTGGTGGGCACGCTGATGAGCAACCTCGGCCTGGAGCACGCCCTGGAGCGCGACGGCATCGGCTTTCTCCGTGCCAAGGTGGGTGATCGCTACGTTCTCGAGCTGCTGCGCCGGGAATGCGGGCTCATCGGCGGCGAGTCCTCCGGTCACGTGGTCTGTCTGGACCGCACCACCACCGGTGACGGCATCGTGTCAGCGCTACAGGTGCTCGAGCGCATGGTCCGCACCCGCCTGCCTCTCGGAGAATTGCGCGGTGGCATGCGCAAGTACCCGCAGCACATGATCAACGTTCCTGTGGCCCGCCGAGCCTCCGACGGCGACCTGCGCGCGCTGGACGGCGATGTCGCTGCGGTGGAGCAGGAGCTGGACGGCCGCGGCCGGGTGCTGCTGCGGCCGTCGGGGACGGAGCCGGTGATCCGGGTCATGGTCGAGGGCCAGGAGCGGGATATGGTGGAGCACTACAGTCAGCGGCTCGCGGCCGCAGTGGAACGCGCCCTGCGCTGACCGGCCGCTGTTCAATACTTTGACGTGACAAGGCCTTGGCCTGTCGGCTATGATTCGCGGCTGTTTTCTCCTCGCGGAGCGACGCTGATGCGACGGCCTCTGATCGCCGGTAACTGGAAGATGCATGGTTCCCGGGCCACGATACGCGCGCTCCTGACCGCGCTGCGGGACGGGCTGGACGGGACGGATGGCGTGGATGTGGTGGTTCTGCCGCCTGCCATCTACATCCCGGATGCCGTCCGGCAGCTGGACGGGGGGCCCGTCGGTGTTGGTGCCCAGAACGTGGCGGATCAGGAGCAGGGTGCGTTCACCGGCGAGATCGCCGCGGACATGCTGACCGACTTTGGCTGCACCCACGCGCTGGTCGGGCACTCCGAACGGCGGTCCCTGTACGGTGAAAGCGACGCCCTGGTGGCGGCGCGCTTCGCCGCGGCGCAGCGGTACGGTGTCACCCCGATCCTGTGCGTGGGCGAGACCCTGCAGCAGCGTGAAGGCGGTGAGACGGAGACCGTGGTGGGCGCGCAGATCGATGCGGTGGCTGAAGTGGCGGGCAGCGACGCGCTGGCCGATGCCGTGGTTGCCTACGAGCCGGTGTGGGCCATCGGGACCGGTGTCAGCGCGTCACCGGAGCAGGCGCAGGGGATGCATGCGTTCATCCGGGCGCGGCTTGCCCATCACGGTGTCGGTGCCACGGCGTTGCGGCTGCTCTACGGGGGCAGCGTGAAGCCGGAGTCGGCCGCTGAACTGTTCGCACAGCCCGACATCGATGGTGCCCTGGTGGGCGGCGCCTCGCTCAAGGCGGACGATTTTCTCGGTATTATTGCGCGGGCCCGCGCGGCGCGCGTTTCGTAAGATTTTCCAGAGGGTTGCATGGCACAGATTATCCTGATTATTCACGTGGCCATTGCCGTGGCGCTGGTGGTGCTGGTCCTGTTGCAGCAGGGCAAGGGCGCCGACGCAGGTGCGGCTTTCGGCAGCGGTGCGTCGGCAACGGTGTTCGGCGCCCGCGGTTCGGCCTCGTTCCTCTCCCGGGTGACCGGCATGCTGGCCACCGGTTTCTTCCTGACCAGCCTGACGCTGGCGATGCTGGCGGCGCGGGATGCCGGCCCCGGCAGCGTGGTGGATCGCGCCGGCGACGAGCCGGCACCGGCGGTGGAAGAAGAGGCGCCGGCTGACGACGAGGAACCTGAAGCGCCCGAGGCGCCGGAGGGTGACGCTCCCGCAGCTCCACCGGAAGAGTGATCAGCGCCCGCTCCGGGTCTCTTGGTCCCCGGCGCGGATTCTGATACGCTTCCCGTCCCTTTCAGCGGATGTGGTGGAACTGGTAGACACGCTGTCTTGAGGGGGCAGTGGCGCAAGCCGTGCCGGTTCGAGTCCGGCCATCCGCACCAGATTTCCGGAGCCCGGTTCCGATCGGGCCCGGTCTCATATTTTTCCTTTATAATCAATTGGTTGCAAGTTGACAGCGCGGTCTGCGCTGCTCTACACTGCGCGCGGTATTTCGAAACCGCGGTGGCGGGGCGGACGTGTGCGCGGTGTCACGATTCCGTCCCCGGGTGCGCAAGGAAACCGGCACATGCTCGCAGAATTCGTTCCGATTCTCCTCTTCATCATTGTCGGCCTCGGCCTTGGCGCCGTTCTGGTTGTGGCCGGTTTCGTTCTCGGCCCTCAGCGCCCGAACGATGAAAAGCTCTCCCCCTATGAGTGCGGCTTCGAGGCTTTCGAGGACACGCGTATGCGCTTCGACGTGCGCTACTATCTCGTCGCCCTGCTGTTCATCATCTTTGATCTGGAAATCGCGTTTCTCTTCCCCTGGGCCATCGTGCTTGAAGACATCGGCCTGTTCGGCGTCGCGGCCATGGGGCTGTTCCTGTTCATCCTGCTGATCGGTTTTCTCTACGAGTGGAAGAAGGGGGCCCTGGAATGGGAGTAGAGGGCGTTCTCGAAAAGGGGTATGTCACTACCTCGGCGGACAAGCTCATCAACTGGGCCCGCACCGGCTCCATGTGGCCCATGACCTTCGGTCTCGCCTGCTGTGCCGTGGAAATGATGCACTGCGGTGCCGCCCGCTACGACATGGACCGCCTGGGCGTGGTGTTCCGTCCCAGCCCTCGCCAGTCCGACGTGATGATCGTTGCCGGCACGCTGTGCAACAAGATGGCGCCGGCGCTGCGCAAGGTCTATGACCAGATGGCGGATCCCAAGTGGGTGATTTCCATGGGCTCGTGTGCCAACGGTGGTGGCTATTACCACTATTCTTACGCGGTCACGCGGGGATGTGACCGTATCGTGCCGGTGGATATCTACGTGCCCGGGTGCCCGCCCACCGCGGAGGCGCTGCTCTACGGCATCGTCCAGTTGCAGAACAAGATCCGGCGCACCAACACCATCGCCCGTTAATAGCAGAGAGCTCAGCTCATGGCCGAAGCGCAACAAGCACTTGCGGAACGTCTGCAGCAGGCGTTTGGAGAGACACTGCGGAGCTGGCAGGAGCATGTCGGCGAACTCACCATCGAGGTGGCGCAGGCTGATCTCTACCGGGTGATGCTGTCCCTGCGTGACGATTTCCGTTTCGAACAGCTCATCGATGTCTGCGGTGTGGATTACGCCGCCTGGAAACAGGACGAGTGGATCACCGAGGACGCCTCCGGCTCCGGATTCTCCCGCGGCGTGCGCGGCAACCAGTTCGCCCGCCTCGGGCTGACCGGGGTGTACGGGCTGGAGCCGGTGACCACCAATACCGGCCGGCGTTTTGCCGCCGTTTACCAGCTGCTGTCCGTGAGCGCGAACCAGCGGCTGCGGGTGCGGGTGTACTGCGACAACGACGATTTCCCGGTACTCGACTCCGTGGTGAGTATCTGGGCCGGTGCCAACTGGTTCGAGCGCGAGACGTTCGATCTCTACGGGATCATCTTCGATGGCCACCCGGATCTGCGCCGCATCCTGACCGACTACGGCTTTGTCGGCCATCCGTTCCGCAAGGATTTCCCGCTGATCGGCAATGTCGAGGTTCGCTACAACGAGGAGAAGGGGCGCGTGGTCTACGAGCCCGTCTCCATCCAGCCGCGTGTGCTGGTGCCGCGCGTGATCCGCGAGGACAACCGCTACGCCGAGCCGGACGCCCAGGAGGACGCCAGCAATGGCTGATATCCAGTCCTACACCATGAACTTCGGCCCCCAGCATCCGGCCGCCCACGGCGTTCTGCGCATGGTGCTGGAGATGGAGGGCGAGGTCATCCGCCGCGCGGATCCGCACATCGGCCTGCTGCACCGTGCCACCGAGAAGCTCGCCGAGAGCAAGCCCTACAACCAGAGCATCGGTTACATGGACCGGCTCGATTACGTGTCCATGATGTGCAACGAGCACGGCTACGTCATGGCCATCGAGAAGCTCCTGGGCGTGGAGCCGCCGCTGCGGGCGCAGTATATCCGGGTGATGTTCGACGAGATCACCCGCATCCTCAACCATCTGATGTGGCTCGGCACCCACGGCCTCGACGTGGGCGCCATGACCATGTTCCTGTACTGCTTCCGCGAGCGGGAACTACTGATGGATGTCTATGAGGCCGTCTCCGGGACGCGCATGCACGCGACCTACTATCGCCCGGGGGGCGTGTACCGTGACCTGCCCGAGCGGATGCCGCAGTTCGAGGCTTCCCGGTTCCGCAGCGAGAAGGATCTGGAGTGGCTCAACAAGGACCGTCAGGGGTCCATGCTCGACTTCATCGACTCCTTCTGCGAGCGGTTCCCCACCTCCATCGACGAGTACGAGACCCTGCTCACCGACAACCGCATCTGGAAGCAGCGGCTGGTGGGGATCGGCCAGGTGTCCGCTGAACGCGCGCTGCAGCTTGGTTTCACCGGCCCCATGCTGCGCGGCTCCGGCGTCGAATGGGACCTGCGCAAGATGCAGCCCTATGCCGTCTACGACCGGCTCGACTTCGACGTGCCCATCGGCACCAACGGCGACTGTTACGACCGCTACGTGGTGCGGGTCGAAGAGATGCGTCAGTCCACCCGCATCATCAAGCAGTGCGTGGACTGGCTGCGGCAGAATCCCGGGCCGGTGATAATCGACGATCACAAGATCGCGCCGCCCACCCGGGAGGAGATGAAGGACGACATGGAGTCCCTCATCCACCACTTCAAGCTGTTCACCGAGGGCTACTGCGTGCCGGAAGGCGAAGCCTATGCTTCGGTGGAGGCGCCCAAGGGCGAGTTCGGGGTGTACATGGTCTCCGATGGTGCCAACAAGCCCTACCGCGTGAAGGTGCGCGCGCCCGGTTTTGCGCATCTGGCAGCCATGGACGAAATGGCCAGGGGCCACATGCTGGCGGACGTGGTGGCGCTGATCGGGACCATGGACATCGTATTCGGGGAGATCGACCGTTGAACGAGCAACGCCTGAGTGATCACGTGCTCACCCGGGAGCAGCGCGAGCAGATCGACCACTGGCTGGCCAAGTTCCCGGAAGAGGGCAAGAAGTCGGCCGTGATTCCGGCCCTGCACATTGCCCAGGACGGCAATGGCGGCTATCTCACCGACGAGCTGATGGACGCGGTGGCCGAGTACATCGGCATCCCGCCGGTGTCCGTCTACGAAGTGGCGACGTTCTACAGCATGTTCGACACCGCCCCGGTGGGCCGGCACAAGGTGAATATCTGCACCAACATTGCCTGCATGCTCATGGGGTCCGACGAGATCGTGGCCCATTGCGAGAAGCGGCTCGGGATCAAGCTCGGCGAGACCACGGACGACAATCGCATCACCCTGAAGGTGGAAGAGGAGTGCCTGGCGGGCTGCAGCGCGGGGCCGATGATGGTGGTGGACGGCCACTACCACACGCACCTCACGCCCGAGAAGGTCGACGAAATCCTCGATAATCTGGAGTGACCCATGGTCAACGAGGTCTGCTATCAGACACTGTCCTACGATGAGCCCTGGAGCCTGGAGACCTACCGCAAGCTCGGTGGGTACGAGGCCTGGCGCAAGGTCCTGAGCGAACAGACGCCGCCCGAGGACATCATCGAGACCATGAAGAAGGCCTCGCTGCGCGGCCGTGGCGGCGCCGGCTTCCCGGCCGGGGTGAAGTGGAGCTTCATGCCGCGCAAGGCGCCCGTGCAGAAGTACCTGCTGTGCAACTCGGACGAGTCCGAGCCGGGCACCTGCAAGGACCGCGACATCCTGCGCTTCAACCCGCATGCCCTGGTGGAGGGCATGGCCATTGCCGCCTACTCCATGGGCGCCACCGTGGGCTACAACTACCTGCGGGGCGAGTTCCACCACGAGCCCTTCGAGCGCATGGAGCAGGCCGTGAAGGAAGCCTATGCCGAGGGGCTGCTGGGCAAGGATATCCTCGGCTCCGGCGTGGACTTCGACCTCTACAACTACTACGGCGCCGGTGCCTACATCTGCGGGGAAGAGAGCGCGTTGATGGAGTCCCTGGAAGGCAAGAAGGGACAGCCGCGCTACAAGCCACCCTTCCCGGCGCAGGTGGGCCTCTACGGCAAGCCCACCACCATCAACAACACCGAGACGCTGGCGTCGGTGCCCGCCATCATGCGCAACGGCCCCGACTGGTTCCTGGAGAAGGGCAAGCCCAACAACGGTGGTACCAAGATCTTCTGCGTCTCCGGCCACGTGGAGAAGCCGGGCAACTTCGAGATCCCGCTGGGCACGCCGTTCAGTGAACTGCTGGAGATGGCCGGGGGTGTGCGCGGCGGGCGCAAGCTCAAGGCGGTGATCCCGGGCGGGTCCTCCATGCCGGTGATCCCGGGCGAGACCATGATGGACCTGACCATGGACTACGACAGTATCGCCCAGGCCGGCTCGGGCCTTGGCTCCGGCGGCGTCATGGTCATGGACGAGACCACCGACATGGTCAAGGCCATCTGCCGCATCTCCCGGTTCTACTACGCCGAATCCTGTGGTCAGTGTACGCCGTGCCGGGAAGGCACGGGCTGGATGTACCGGGTGTTGCGGCGCATCGTGAACGGCGAGGGCCGCCGGGACGACCTGGATCTGCTGGAGGCCGCCGCCGGGCAGATCGCCGGACACACCATCTGCGCATTCGGCGAGGCCGCTGCCTGGCCCGTGCAGAGCTTCCTCAAGCACTTCCGGCACGAGTTCGAGTACTACATCGAGCACAAGCGGTCCATCGTCGACGACTCCCCAGGGGCTGCCGCATGACAGACAAGGCTGAAGCAAAGAACCCGGACATGGTCACCATCGAGGTGGACGGCGTCGAGCTGGAAGCCCCGAAGGGCTCCATGCTCATCGAGGCCACCGACAACGCGGACATTCATGTGCCGCGCTTCTGCTACCACCGCAAGCTGTCGGTGGTGGCCAACTGCCGCATGTGCCTGGTGGACGTGGAGAAAGCCCCCAAACCCCTGCCGGCGTGCGCCACCCCGGTGGCCGACGGCATGAAAGTGCGCACCCGCTCCGAGCGCGCCCTCAAGGCGCAGAAGGGGGTGATGGAGTTCCTGCTGATCAACCATCCGCTGGACTGCCCCATCTGCGACCAGGGCGGCGAGTGCGAGCTGCAGGATCTGGCCCTGGGTTACGGCCGCGGCGTCTCGCGCTTCACCGAGCGTAAACGCGTGGTGGAAGACGAGGATCTCGGCCCGCTGATCGAGACCGAGATGACCCGCTGCATCCACTGCACCCGCTGCGTGCGTTTCCTGGATGAAGTGGCCGGCTTCCGCGAGCTGGGTGGCATGGGCCGCGGCGAGCACATGGAGATCGGCACCTTCGTCGAGGCCGGTGTGCACTCGGAGATGTCCGGTAACATCATCGATCTCTGTCCGGTGGGGGCGCTGACCTCCAAGCCCTACCGCTTCAGCGCCCGCGCCTGGGAGATGCTCAGTCACCCGGCGGTGTCACCCCACGATTGCGTGGGTTCGAACCTGCAGATCCACCACGTGCGCGGGGCCGTCAAGCGCGTGGTGCCGCGGGAGAACGAATCCGTCAACGAGTGCTGGATCGCCGACCGCGACCGCTTTGCCTACGAGGGCGTGAAAAGCCCGGAGCGGCTCCAGGTGCCCATGGTGCGCGACACCGGCGGCGAATGGCGCGAAGTGGACTGGGAGACGGCCCTGGA
>SKYZ01000363.1 GCA_007127625.1 Aquisalimonas sp.
AGGCCGGAGCGGTGATAGAGCAGGTCCTGGATCTCTTCCCGACTCAGGCCCTGCTCCAGGAAGTGCAGCACCACGCCCGGGTCCAGGGCGCCGCAGCGCTGGCCCATGGGCAGGCCGTCCAGCGCGGTGAAACCCATACTGGTGCCGACGCTGGTGCCGCCGTGCATGGCGCAGAGGCTGGCGCCGTTGCCGAGATGGGCGACGATCACCCGCCCCTGCAGCAACTCCGGATGTTCCGCGTCCAGGCGCTCGGCGATAGCCTCGTAGGAGAGGCCATGGAAGCCGTAGCGCAGTACGCCGCGCTCGGTCCACTCCCGGGGGATGGCAAAGCGCTGGGCCACCGCCGGCTGAGTGCGGTGGAAGGCGGTATCGAAGCACGCCACCTGGGGCAGCTCCGGCCGCAGCTCGGCCAGGATGCGCGCCGGTGCCAGGTTGTGGGGCTGGTGCAGGGGCGCCAGGCTGCTCAGCGCCTCCAGGGCGTCCATGTTGGCTTCGGTGAGCCGCGCCGGGGCGTGGAAATCGGTGCCGCCATGGACCACGCGGTGCCCCACGGCCAGGAGGTTGTCATAGCCCACGGACGCGTCCAGCCAGGCCAGCAGCCGCTGCAGGGCCTGTCGGTGGCCGGACTCGGTCAGGGTCTCTTCTACTTCCGGGGACTTCCCGGCGCCGAACACGCGAAAGCGTGCACGGCTTCCCCCAAGGCCGTCCGCCTGACCCTGCCAGTCCGGGTTGCGGAGGTCACCATCGGTGGCGTAGACGGCAAACTTGACGCTGGACGAGCCGGCGTTCAGCACCAGCAGACGCTGCGCGGACATCAGGGTTGCCTCCCCGAGGCGCGGTAGTGGGCCAGCAGCAGGGCAATGGCGCAGGAAGCCGCGCGGGAGAAGAGATCATCGGCCCGGCTGGTGAGCACGATGGGTACCCGGGCGCCCAGCACAATGCCTGCCGCCTCGGCGTCGGCCAGGTAGTGGAGCTGTTTGCCCAGCATGTTGGCGGATTCGAGATCCGGCGCCAGCAGGATGTCCGCGCGACCGGCCACGTCGGAGCGGATGCCCTTGGTGCGTACGGCCTCTTCGGAGATGGCGTTGTCGAAGCCCAGCGGCCCGTCCAGCAGCCCGCCGCGGATCTGGCCACGATCGGCCATCTTGCAAAGCGCCGCGGCATCAATGGTGGAGCGGATCTGCGGATTCACCTCTTCGGTGGCCGACAGGATGGCCACCAGGGGTCGCTCCACGCCCATGGCCTGGGCGAGTTCGATGGCATTGCGGGTGATGTCCGCCTTGGCCAGCAGGTCCGGCTCGATGTTCAGGGCGGAGTCGGTGATCAGCAGGGGCCGCGGGTAGGTGGGCACGTCCATGACCCAGGCGTGGCTCATGCGGCGCTCGGTGCGCAGACCGCTCCTGCGGGTGACCACCGCACGCATGAGTTCGTCGGTGTGGAGCTTGCCCTTCATCAGCGCACTCACGTGGCCCCGGGCGGCCAGGTCCACGGCGTGCTCGGCGGCCTCGTGGCTGTGCTCGGTGGTGATGATCTCGACGTCCCCGAGATCCAGGCCGCACTCTTCGGCGCAGGCGCGGATCTTGGCCTCGGGCCCCACCAGAACCGGTTCGATGAGATCCCGGTCCCGGGCTTCCAGAGCACCGGCCAGGCTCGGTTCGTCCACGGGGTGGACCACGGCGGTGCGCAGGGTTTCCAGGCCCTGGGCCTGGTGCAGCAGGCGCTGGAGCTGGCGGTGTTTTTCCAGTTCGGGATCGTCCGCGTGATTGCTGTTAGCCATTGGTCCGTCCTTGCGGTCAGCCGACCACGTGGTAGCCGGCGTCGATGTAGGTGGTGTTTCCTGTGATTGTCTTCGCCCGGTCGCTGACCAGGAACGCGGCGGTGGCACCGACGTCGTCGATGTCCGCCAGGTTGTCCTGGGGTGCACGCTGTCGGGCGCGCTCCAACAGGTCATCGAAGCGCTGGATGCCCGAGGCGGCGCGGGTCTTGAGCGGCCCGGGTGAGAGCGCGTGCACGCGGATGCCGTGGGGGCCGAGCTCTGCGGCGGCGTAGCGCACGCTGGCTTCCAGGGCGGCTTTCACGGGCCCCATGAGGTTGTAGTCCTCCACCACCTTTTCGGCACCGTAGAAGCTGACGGTCAGCAGGGCGCCG
This sequence comes from Aquisalimonas sp., assembly GCA_007127625.1. Taxonomy (GTDB): domain Bacteria; phylum Pseudomonadota; class Gammaproteobacteria; order Nitrococcales; family Aquisalimonadaceae; genus Aquisalimonas. Next base: position 2,149 of record SKYZ01000363.1, read on the forward strand.
CCCCTGGGCATGAGCGGCTCTGCCAGGCGCGCCATGCGCAGGAAGCTGTGGCAGGACACGTCCATGGCCTGGAGGAAGCCGGCCTGGCTGCTGTCCACCACCCGGGCGTGCAGGTCGTCCCTGGGGGCGAAGGCGATGGAGTGCAGGAGGAAGTCGAGTTGTCCCCACTCGGCTTCGATGGTCTCGAACACGGATTCGAGCTGGCCGGGCTCGCGGACGTCGCAGGGCATGAACAGTCCGGCATCGACCCGTTCGGCCAGGGGGCGGACCCAGGGCAGGGCCTTGTCGTTCACGTAGGTCAGGGCGAGTTCGGCGCCCAGTTCGTGGAACGCCCTGGCACAGGCCCAGGCGATGGAGTCCTCGTTGGCAACGCCGACAACCAGGCCGCGTTTGCCTTTCAATGAGAGGAAATCGGACATGGGTGTTCCTTTTCCTGATAGGGGTGGTGGCTTCGATCCGGGGCGCCGAGGGCGGGACGACACTTCCGGGGACGCTGTGAATACGTCCCTGTACGCTTGACGCTGGCCATCCATGGCCAGCGACACCCCGGAACCGTTGTCCCGCCA
>SKYZ01000388.1 GCA_007127625.1 Aquisalimonas sp.
GCCCTGCCGCAGCCACGCCTCGACCTGCGCCCGCAGGCTGCGGTCCATGGAGCCGTGGTGCAGGGCGATCTGATCGAACCAGTCCGGCCGCGCCTGCAACAGCGCCTGGTGCCAGAGCTCGGCCTGGGAGCGGGTATTGGTGAACAGCAGGCTGGTGTCGGCGGCATCCAGCGCCGCCAGCACCTGATCCACCAGGCGCGTCCCAAGATGGCCTGCCCAGGGGAAACGTTCCATGGTGGCCGGAATCACGGCGTCGACGCGGGTGCGCTTGGGCAGCAGGCCCTGCACCAGACGCCCCGGGTGGCCCGGGCGGCCCGGGCCCAACAGCACATCCCGGGCCTGCTGGAGATTGCCCAGTGTCGCGGACAGCCCCCAGGTACGCAGTTCCGGGCAGAGCGTGCGCAGGTGGGCCAGGCAGAGCTGCAGCTGCACACCGCGCTTGCTGCCCAGAAGCTCGTGCCACTCGTCCACCACCACGCAGCGCAGATGCCGGAAGCGGTCATGGGCGTCACCGTAGCTCAGCAGCAGGGACAGGCTCTCGGGGGTCGTCACCAGGGCCGAGGGCAGGCGGCGGCGCTGACGGCTGCGCGTGGAACCGGAGCTGTCACCGGTGCGGGCCTCCAGCGTCCAGGGCAGCTCAAGCTCGGTGATGGTCTGATTCAGGTTGGCCGTGGTGTCGGCGGCCAGGGCGCGCAGGGGAGTCACCCAGAGCACGGTGAGGGGCGGCACCCCCGGCCCGCCTGCATCCAGCCACTCCATCACCGGGCCGAACCATGCGGCCAGGGTCTTGCCCGTCCCGGTGGGCGCATGAATAAGGCCACTTTCGCCACGCCGGTAGGCCTCCCAGGTTTCACGCTGGAAGTCGAAGGGCGCCCAGTCGCGGTCGGTGAACCAGTCCTCGATTGGCTGTTTGCGTGGCATGACTGGCATTATGACCGTTACCGACCCGCCCCGTTCACCCGGTTCGCTGCTGGAGAGACCGCACATGACCAAGGCCCGCTGGCTGCTACCGCTCTGCCTTGCGCTCCTCTGGGCGCCGGCCCCGTCGGTGGCCGATGGCAGGGCCGTGGCGCTGGAGGTCGACCGCCGCATGTACATCGGCATCTCCGGTTTTACGGCCCAGTCGCGCATCCGCACCGAGGGCGGCGTCGGCAGCGGCGTCAACACCCTGAGCGACGGCCTCATGCTGCGGTTCGGTCGCACCGGCCGCCCGGCGCGGTACGATGTGGAAATCGCGCAGACCAACTATGACGAAGCCAGGCTGCGGCTGGGCATGGCGTCCCTGGACTACCTGATCCCGGGCGGCGATCTGTTCTCCGGCTTCGCCGGGCTGGTGGTGGGCTACGCCTCGGCGGACTGGAACGGCAACGATCCCCTGGACGGCGGCGACGACTTCGGGGTGCGCAACGAAAGTGACTCCGGCCCGGTGGTGGGTGCCCGCGCCGGGGGGCTGATCGAAGTCACCGATCTGGTGCAGGTGGAGATCGGCTATCGCTACCTGCACACGGAGATCAGCAGCCGTTTCCGGGGAGAAGAGAAAAGTGGCAAGGTGCGGATCAGCAACATCCGCATGGTCCACGCCGGAGTGAACTTCCGATTCTAGGGAAACCGACATGACACGAGCTGCTTTCATTACCATCGCTTTGGTGCTGTTCTCCTTCGTGCCCGCACCGGCCCTGGCGCAGCCAGCGGAAGAGCCCTTCGTGGGCATCGGGCTGGGCGAGCATCGACTCCACTTCGACAGCGACGACCGGGATCTAGTGGACGTCGGCCGCGAGGACGAGATCGGCGGGCACCTGCGCGTGGGCCTGATCCGGCCCGGCTATCGGCTCTACGGTCAGTGGACGCTCATCCGCCCCAGCGGCTACCTGGTGTCGTCGCTGACGGTCAACGCAGATGCGCTCTGGTACGCCACACCGCGACTCAGCTTCTTCGGCGGCGTCGGCGGCGGGGCCATCACCCTGAGCTGGGATGGTGACAACAGCTTCGACACCATGCCGGCGGTGAGCCTGCAGGGCGGCGCGATCTATGCCGTCACCCGGCACGTGGACGTGGAGCTGGGCGTGCGGCAGATGTTCACCCGCCTGCGCACCGAACCCCAGGGGAACGGTGGCGAGGTGGACGTTGATCTGGACCGGCTGAGTATCGCCACCGCCGGAATCAACCTCCGCTTCTGAACGGATCCATCACCCGGTGTCGTCCGGCAGCAGGGCGCGCACGTCATTGAGGGTATCCGCCTGCTCGGCGGCCAGATCGTGGCGCCAGCGACTGATGCGCGGAAAGCGCAGGGCAACGCCGGACTTGTGCCGCCGCGAAGGGGCAATACCCTCGAAGGCCAGCTCGAAGACCTCTGCCGGCTTCACCGAGCGCACCGGGCCGAAGCGCTCCACGGTGTGCCGGCGGATCCAGCGATCCAGCCGTTCGATCTCGCCCTGATCCAGCCCGGAATAGGCCTTGGCCACGGGCACCAGCGCATCGCCGTCCCGGACCCCGAAGGTGTAGTCGGTGAACAGGCTGGAGCGTCGGCCGTGGCCGGGCTGAGCGTAGAGCAGTACCGCGTCGATGGTGCGCGGCGCCAGTTTCCACTTCCACCAGTCACCGCGTACGCGCCCAACCCGGTACGGTGAGCCCCGACGCTTGAGCATGATGCCCTCGGTGGCGTGATCCCGCGCCTGCGCCCGCAACGCCTCCAACTGCTCCCAGCCCCCTGCCTCCAGCGGCCGGGACAGGGTAATGGCGCCGTGGATGCCGGCGAGTTCCCGCTCCAGGCGCTGCCGGCGGTTCTCCAATGGGACCGTACGCCAGTCCTTGCCGTCCGCTTCCAGCAGGTCATAGGCCAGGAACAGCACCGGCGCCTCGCGCTGGATCCGCGCCGACGGGCGCAGGCGACCGATACGCTGCTGCAGCACATTGAACGGCAGCGGACCGTCGTCGCGCCATGCCAGGATCTCCCCATCCAGCACCAGGCCATCCGGCAACGCGGCGGCCGCAGCCTCGATCTCGGGGAAGCGACCGACCATCATGTCTTCACCCCGGGACCAGATGTAGCACTCGCCCCCGCGGCGCAGTAGCTGACCGCGGATGCCGTCCCACTTCCACTCCGCCAGCCAGTCCTGCCGCTCACCCAGGCCTTCCGGACCGTTCTCCAGGGCGGAGGCCAGGAAAAAGGGATAGGGCCGCGAGCGATCCTCGCCCTGCTCCTCCGGGTCCAGCAGCGCCCGGAATGCGTCGGCGGACGGTTGCCACTGCCCCATGAGCCGGTGGGCAATGGTGGCGGTCTCCAGGCCGCTCACCCGCGCCAGGGCACGCACCACCAGGCGGCGGCTGACACCGACACGGAGGCCGCCGGTGAGCATCTTGTTGAGCAGGAACCGGTTGTCCGTGGGCAGGGCCTGCCACCAACCGGTAACCGCCTTGCGGCGATCGTCATCAGCCAGAGTCCGCAGTGGCTGCAGGCGTTCCTCCACCCACACATGAAGGGGTGTTTCGTCCCGTTCCGGCGGCGCGAACGGGTTGTCCAGCAGCAGCGCCAGGGTCTCGGCCAGGTCGCCCACGGCGGCATAGGTTTCCTCCAGCAGCCAGCCGGGCATGCCGATCATCTCCAGGGTCCACTGGCGCAGTTCCGCCGTGGGCACCAGACGGCGCAGGCGACGGCCGGTGAGGAAGTACACCGCCCAGGCGGCGTCCGCCGGCGGCGCGGCGCTGAAGTACGCCTCCATGGCGGCGATCTTCTCCGAGGTGGCCGTGGTCTCGTCCAGGGCCTGGTACAGGCGCGTGAACCGCTGCATCAGTCGTCGGCCTCGCCGGTGAACGCGGTCTCCAGGGGTGCCGCGGTAACGCCCTCCACCTCGTTGAGGTAGCGCACCAGCACGTCCGTGCGCCCGTGGGTGGCGAGCACCCGGGAGGCGCCGGTCTCCCGGATGGTCTGCAGCAGATCATGCCAGTCCACGTGATCGGAGATGACGAAGCCGCGGTCGTAGCCGCGACGCCGTCGGTTGCCGCGAATGCGCATCCAGCCGGAGACGAACCCGGTGGACTCGGGACGGAAACGCTTCATCCAGGTGCTGCCGGCGGCTGACGGCGGCGCCAGCACCAGGCTGCCGCGGAAATCGTGATCGCGGGGCATGGCGCTCACCGGCTGCGTGGGCAGCATGGCGACACCGGCCTCCCGGTAGGCGGCCACCAACGGCACCATGGCCCCGTGGAGATAGGCGGTGGCGTCGGTATGGGCGAGCAGTTCCGCCAGCACCCGTTGCGCCTTGCCGAGGGCATAGCAGAACAGGACGGCGGTGCGCCCACGCCGCGCGGCCTCCTGCCACCAATCCGCGATCTCCGCGACCACCCGGGGAACCGGCTGCCAGCGGAACACCGGCAGGGCAAAGGTGGCCTCGGTGATGAAGGTGTCGCAGGGCACCACTTCGAACGGCGCACATGTGGGGTCGGCGTCGCGCTTGTAGTCACCCGTGATCACCCACACCTGGCCGCCATGCTCCACCCGCACCTGGGCGGATCCCAGTACATGGCCGGCCGGGTGGAAGGAGACCCGGGCGTCACCCAGCCGGAAGGCGTGTCCGTAGGATGCCGTTAGAATCAGGGCGTCACGGCTCAGCCGGTGGGCAAGGAGGGAACGGCTGGCATGGGTGGCGTAGTAGGCGCCATGCCCCCAGCGGGCGTGATCGCCATGGGCATGGGTGATCACCGCCCGGTCCACCGGCCGCCAGGGATCGATGTAGAAGCCCCCGGCGGCACAGTAGAGCCCCCGGTCGGTGAGGCGGATCAGATCAGTCACCGCCTCCTCCGACACAGGAGAGCGGTTCAGCGGTTCTTGCCGGGCACCCAGAGCACATCGCCATCCGCCGCCGCGTTCACACTGCGGGCGGCCACGAACAGGTAGTCGGAGAGGCGATTCATGTACTGCAGCGCCGCCGGGTTCACGACCGCCTCGTCGGCCAGCGCGGCAATATCCCGTTCCGCCCGGCGGGTCACCGTGCGCGCATGATGCAGGTGAGCGGCGGCCGACGTGCCGCCGGGCAGCACGAAGGAGGTAAGCTTGGGCAATTCGGCGTTCAAGGCATCGATGCGCTGCTCCAGCCAGTGCACCTGTGGCTCCGTCACACGCAGGGGCGGGAACTCCGGCTCCTCCTGCTCCGGTGTGCACAGATCCGCGCCGACATCGAACAGGTCGTTCTGGACGCGGAACAGGTCGTCGCCGATGGCGGACGGGGCATGCAGTCTGGCCACGCCCACCACCGCATTGGCCTCGTCCACGGTGCCGTAGGCAGTCACGCGGGTATCGTGCTTGGGGACGCGGCTGCCATCCCCCAGACCCGTGTTGCCGGCGTCGCCGGTACGCGTGTAGATGTTCGTGAGTTTGACCATGTTACTGCGCCTTGTGCTCGTCGCCGGGGCACTGCCCCTGCCGACCCAGCCGCCGCAGCACGGCGCGCTTGTCATCGACGCTCATGCGCGACCAGGTGGCGATCTCGTTGAGGGTACGGCCGCAACCCAGGCAATGGCTGCGCTCGCCGTTCATCTGGCAGAGCCCGATACAGGGGGACTCCGGATAGGGTGCGCGGGGCATCCAGGCATCTCCGGTCGGGAAATCGATTCAGTTGACGACCCGGCAGGCCGCCGGGCCATGCAAGTGCCGAGCAGACAGGCTGCGGCACACTGGCAGCGAGCCCACATTCTCGGCGTCCGGGCGACGACAAGCAAGAGCTACCCGATGTTAGTCCCCGTCGTACAGAGCAAGTTCATGCCCCACCTGGTCACCAGGCATGACGGGCATCACCGCCGCCAGACGACGTGGCTCACCGTGGAGCTGCCAGTCGAATACGGCGCGGAATGCCAGGACACTTTTCACGTAGTCCCGGGTTTCGCCGAAGGTGATGTTCTCGATCCATACCGCCGCCGGCTGGCCGGAGTGGCGCTCCGCCCAGTTCTCGGCGCGCGAGGGCCCAGCGTTGTAGGCCGCAGCGGCAAGAATGACATTGCCGTCGAACCGCTCCAGCATCTGTGACAGATAGGTGGCCCCGAGCCGGGCATTGATGCCCGGATCAAGGAGATCATGGGCACCCGGCGACGACAGGCCCAGATCGCTGGCCACTCGCCGGCCGGTCTCCGGCATCACCTGAAGCAGGCCCAGGGCACCCACGCGGGAGCGGGCATCCGGTGAGAAGGCGCTCTCCTTGCGGGCCACGGCGAAGACCAGGGAGGGATCGACGCCGGCGTCGCGGGCAGCGGGCTCCAGCACGTCACGGTAGGCAGCGGGGAAGCGCAGATCCATGGCGTTGTGCAACCCTGCGCGGTTGGCATTGTGAATGGCGCGGTCGTACCAGCCCCAATCGCGGGCAAGCATCGCCGCCTGTGCCCGGGTGTCGTTGTCCGTGCCGGCAAGCACCGTTTCCCACTCCCGTCGGGCCTCGCTGAACATACCCACCTGCAGGAGCTCCCGTGCCCGCTGCATGCCCGGCCGCCACGCCAGCTCGTTCTGTTGTTCCTGATCCGCTGCCGGTTCGCTGGCATTCATGGCGTACGGCGCACCGATGGCATCCGCCGCCAGGAACCCGTAGTAGTTCCGCCGCTGCGCGAGATCGGCGAAGAGTTCTTCGGCGCGATCCCGGGCGCCGGTGTGCCAGAGGGCATGAGCTCGCCAGTACTGCCATTCGCTGCTGTCGCGGGCCTCGTCCGGCAGAGCCCAGACAGCGCTTACCACGCGAGGCCAGTTCTCTTCGCCCACGGCGATGCGCGCCGCCCAGACCCGAACATCGTCGTTGACGGCGGCATCGGGCAGGCCATCGAGCCGCGCCTGGGCATCATCGGCCCGCGAGTAGGCGGCCCGCAGGGCGATCTCCCGCTGCAGGCCGAGGGTGGTCTCGTGGGTGAGTACACCTTCTTCCGTGTAGCGCGCCAGGAAGTCATCCGCGGCATCGCGATCCTGTCGGGCCAGTACGCGCAGACCAAAGCGGAGCAGTTGCCGGCCCCGACGGGACTCCAGGTCGAAGCCGGGATCCTCCAGCGCCGCGGCGGGATCGCGGCTCAGGGTCAACCAGGCGTCCAGCCATTCCTGGTCCTCGTCATCCAGGCGACCGCGCAGGGCCCGGGCGAGACCGGCGTTACCCGCCACCATGGCACGGGTGATGCGCTCCCAGCGCTGGTCGGCGCTGAGGGCATCGCGGTCATAGAGTTCGCTGAACACGGGGTCGCAGGCGGACGGCTGGGAGTGACCTACCTGCCATAGATCCCGGGCGTCCCGGAGCCAGGCGTCATCCACCCCATGGAGGGATTTCCGGGCCTGGAGACCGTAGCAACGCAGGGTTGCACTGCCGCCACCACGGTGCAATGCGTGGAAACGCTGCCAGTCTTCCCGGGCGCCGAGTTCGTGCAGCCACTGTCCGCGGAAGCCGCGGGCCATGGGCATGTGACCGTACGCGTCAAGGAATTCCTCCACGTCCGCCGGATCCAGGGTGGAGGTCTCCTTGAGCAGGTAGGCGTACTCCAGGTAGGGCAGCAGCGGGTAGCCCTGCAGCCGCTGGCGAACATTGTCCATGTCCACGGTGCCGCCGTCCCTGATGGTCTCCCGGGTTTCCTGAAACAGGCTCCGCTGACGCTCCAGGCGATCTGCCGCGGCAGCCGTCTGGAAAAACGCCAACAGGAGAACCAGGGCGAACGCGACGGGCCGGGGCATAGGAGCCTCTCCGAAATGGGTCAGGTGTTACTTGAGGATGCCCACAAAAACCCCTGAATAAAAGGGGGTGATTCACATTTCTTGATCCCGGATTACAGCCTCGATGAGACGTCGGTGGTGCCTGTCCCGCCGGGCATCGGAATCCTCGATCGCCGGCTCGTCCGCGATACGCCGCAGATAGTCGTCGGGGAATCGGTGCAGCCGCGCCCCGGCAAGCACGATGTCCCGGTACCAGCGGAACGGACTGGCGGCATGATCGATGGTGCCGGGCAGCGCCACGTAACAGAATACCGTCAATGGGTCATCGCCGACGAGAACCCGCCGTTCCTCGATCTCGTAACCGGAGCCCAGATCTTCGGCACGATCCAGCGCCGGCTGCTCAGCGGCGGGCAGGTCATAGACCACACCCCAGACCTGTGCGGCGCCAGCGGGAACGATGTTGCACTTGGCAGTGCCGTCTCCGCGGCTGACGTGGTGGAAGTACATGGCATGCCCGGGCAGCCGGGCAACAGCCACCGGCACGGCTGAGGGCGTACGCTCCAGCAGCCGGGCCGGGAGCATGTTGGAGCCGTAGGCGAAGTAACGCCGCCAGCGCGCCATTACACTTCCAGCCACTCCTTGCGCACTTCGGGCGCATCCTGAAGCTGCTTCGGCGTGCCGTCAAAGACGATATGCCCGTCCCCCATCACGTAGACACGGTGGGAGATGTTCATGGCAATGCTCAGCTTCTGCTCCACCAGCAGCACGGCGATGCCGTCCCTGGCGATCTCCTGCAGCAGTTCGGCCAGCTCCGCCACCACCTTGGGCGCCAGGCCCTCGGTGGGCTCGTCGACCATGATGCACTTGGGGTTGCCCATGAGCGTGCGCGCCATGGTCAGCATCTGCTGTTCGCCGCCGGACAGCGCCTCGCCCGGTGTATCGCGCCGCTCCCTGAGGCGCGGGAAGCGCTGGAACACTTCTTCGTAGCCCCAGGCACCCTTGCGGGAGCCGCGGCGCCGCTTCACACCCAGTTCCAGATTCTCCGCCACCGTAAGCCCGGGGAAAATGGCGCGGTCCTCGGGCACGTAGCCGATGCCCATGTGGCAGATGCGGTGGGCGTGGTAGCCGGTGATCCGCTGTCCGTCGAACCGGACATCACCCACCGGCGGGACCAGGCCCATTACCGACTTGCACAGCGTCGAACGCCCGACCCCATTGCGCCCCACCAGGCTGACAATCTCGCCGGCCTGCACTTCCATGCTCACGCCGCGCAGCACGTGGGACTTGCCGTAGTAGGCATGCAGATCCTGTGTGGCAAGCATCAGTGCACCTCCGTGCCGAGATAGGCTTCCTGGACGGCCTTGTTGGCGCGCACGGCCTCAGGCGTATCACTGGCGATGATCTCGCCATAGACGAGCACCGATATCCTGTCGGCGAGATTGAACACCACGCCCAGGTCGTGCTCCACCAGCACCAGGGTGCAGTCGGAGGTGATCTCGCGGATGAGCTCCACCATGTTGTCCGCCTCTGTGCGGCTCATGCCGGCGGTGGGCTCGTCCAGGAGCAGCACCTGGGCACCGGAGGCGATGGTGGCGCCGATCTCCAGCGCCCGCTGCTCGGCATACGTCAGCAGGGACGCGGGAACATCCCGCTTGGCAGTGAGATGAAGGCGCTCCATCAACTCCTCGGCCCGGGCGGTGACTTCATGCTGGGAGCTGACCAGCTTCCAGAAGGCGTATTTGTGCCCCTTCGACCACAGCAGTGCGCAGCGCAGGTTCTGCATCACCGTCATGTTCTGGAACAGGTTGGTGACCTGGAAACTGCGGCTCAGGCCCATGCGGTTGACGCGGTGTGGCGGCAGTCCGTGGATGCCGCGGCCGAAGAGCCGGATGGCGCCGCTACTGGGCTCCAGGCGGCCACTGATCAGATTGAACAGCGTCGACTTGCCGGCGCCGTTGGGGCCGATGATCACGTGGCGCTCACGGGGCTGGATGATCAGATCCACCCCGCGGATGATCTCCGCGCGACCGAAGTTCTTGGTGACCCCTTCGAGGGCCAGCGCTCCCTGCTCGCTCATGCTTGACCCTCCTTCCTGCCCGCGGCCTGCTTCAGCATCGGCCGGGCGTGGACGACGAATACGGCGATCGCCGCAGCCATGAGACCCACCGCCAGGACCCAGGGCAGGGTATTGGTGGCGTTAAAGGTCATGAAGAACAGCGTCATCGGCTCCTGCGGATTCCAGTGGCGGAAGATGTGGTAGGCCATCTCGATCACGGCAATCAGCCCCACCAGCGCCACCAGCAGGGTCGCGGCAGCATATCCGCGGGCGAGCAGGGAGCCGCCCCAGTCGCCACTGCGCAAGGCAGCAGACCACTGGAAGCCCAACCCGGCCAGTCCTTGCGGGGCGAACATGACCACCCCCACGAACAGCAGGCCGAAGTACAGCAGCCATGCATCGGTGACCGACGACAGCTCACTCTCCAGGAACACCACGAGAATGGCGCCGATCACCGGCCCGATGAACACGCCGATGCCGCCAATGTAGGCACTGAGAAGAACGATGCCCGACTGAATCATGCCCACGGTTTCATCCGTAATGATCTCGTCGGCGATGATGAACAGGCCGCCCGCGAGGCCAGCGAAGGTTGCCGACAGGACGAACTGGACGAATCGCACCATCACGGGGTTGTAGCCCACGAACTGCGCCCGCTCGGGGTTGTCCCGCACGGCATTCGCCATCCAGCCCAGGGGCGTTTTGCGCAGC
>SKYZ01000116.1 GCA_007127625.1 Aquisalimonas sp.
GCAGGATGCAAACCATCAGAGCCTGGGAATCAAGGCGCCCAGCAACTGCTTGACCCGATCCATGCCCTCACTCAGGTGCCGCTCGATGTCCTCCATGGAGATGGGCTCAGGCTGCAGGCCAGCGGCCCAGTTGGCCACCACGGCGCTGGTGGCATAGGCCATTCCCAGCTCCCGCGCCAGCGCAGCTTCCGGCATGCCGGTCATGCCCACCAGGTCGCAACCGTCCTGCTGCAGGCGCCGAATCTCGGCGGCCGTCTCCAGGCGTGGCCCCTGGGTGGCACCGTAGGTGCCGTTCTCCGCGGCGTCGATCCCGGCCTCACGAGCCGCCTCGATCAGCAGCTGGCGCATGGCGTCATCGTAGGGGTAGGTGAAGTCGATGTGGGTGACGTGGGCCAGGTCATCCTCGAAGAAGGTGTGGTTGCGGCCCCAGGTGTAGTCGATCATCTGATCCGGAAAGGCGATGCGCGCCGGCGTCATGGCCCTGTCGATGCCACCCACCGCAGCCACGGCGAACAGCCGGTCCACGCCCAGATGCTGCAGCGCCCAAATGTTGGCACGGTAGTTCACACGGTGGGGTGGAATGGTGTGACCGTAGCCGTGGCGGGCCAGGAACAGCACCTCGTGACCATGGAGAATGCCGTGGGTGATCGGCCCCGACGGCTCGCCGTAAGGGGTGTGCACCACCTCCCGGTGAGTGATCTCCAGGTTCTCCAGCGTGGTCAGCCCCGTGCCGCCAATGATTGCGACGCCCATCAATCCTCCTCTCGAATCGCGTAGATGCCATCCACGTTGCGCCAGACACCGTGGTAGTCCATGCCGGCGCCGAACACGTAGCGGTCGTCCACGTTCAGCCCGATGTAGTCGGCCCGGACATCCGGCCGGCAACGATCGTGCTGCTTGCGCACCAGCACCGCCGTGCGAACGTCTGCGGCTCCCTCGTCGCGGCAGAAGGCCTGCAGGGCGGCAAGGGTGTGGCCCTCGTCAAGAATGTCATCGATGATCAGCACCGAGCGACCCGCCAGGGCGGTGTGCGGCCTTGCCTGCCATACCAGCTCGCCGCCAGAAGTCTCGCCCCGGTACCGGGTGGCGTGCACGTAGTCGACCTCCAGGGGAAAGTTCATCAACGGCAGCAGCCGCCCGGCCGGCACTAGCCCACCGATCATCACGCACAGTACCACCGGCAGCCGGTCCGCCATGTCGGTGGTGATCTCCGCGGCCATGCGCGCCAGGGCTGCCTCCACTGCGGCGCCGTCGTATATGCGCTCGGCACCCTCCAGCGCGGCGCGCACCTGCTCCTGATTCATGGGCTCCCCCGTTTTTCAGTAGGTCAACGTCACCGTCCCCGGCTCGGACATCTGCGCGATCAGCCAGGCCGCCCCGACCACCTCGCGAATCTCGGGAATGAGATCATCGCCGAAGCGGGCCACCGCCGGCGAACAGATGCGGAACACCACCCCCGCCTCCACGGCATCGCGGATGACGTCGTGCAGGGTGCCACCGGTACCGTCCGCGGAGGGCTCCGCAGCGGCAACGCCGTTCACGGCAATGCGCCCGGAATCCCCGGTGAACACCACGCACGTGTCATTCCCCATGGCCGCCGCCACCGCCGCCTGTGCAATGGGCGCGGAGGCATTGCCGGGCGGTGTATTCAGCAGTGTCATCACCAGCCGCCGGGCCATTCCCCACCCCACGCGCACGAGCCGATTGAAGCCGAACCATACACCAAGGCCCCACACTGAACCATCCCGTGGCTCAGTGCATCCGTTCGGCCCTCAAGCCCTGACGTCGCCACGTCGAAGGTGAGAGTCGGGAGCACGGTTGGGGCGACTAGCGCAGCCCCGGAGCGCAGGCCGTCTGGCCCCGAAGGGGTGGCCGCATGGATGCGGCCACCGGCGCCCAGCACAGGGATGTGCTGTAAGCCGGCCAGGCCGGAGTGGAGGGAACTTTTCTTCGCCAGAAGAAAAGTTAGGCGGAGCTCCGGAGCCCCAACCGTACTCCCGACTCTCACCTTCGACCCCGACCGCGGCACCCGGAATCACCACGATCACTACGCGCGCACTATCCTCGATATAGCCCCCACGACAACGAACGACTTTTCCGGTATGCTCCCGCGCCATGGAAAACGACCACATGACCGACGTAACCTTCAAGTCCCTGGCGCTCACTCCGAGCCTTCAGGACAGTATCGACGAAACGTCCTTCACCCACTGCACGCCCATCCAGGCCGCTACCCTGCCGCTCGCCCTCCAGGGTCGCGACGTGGCCGGCCAGGCGCAGACCGGCACCGGCAAATCCGCTGCCTTTCTGCTGGCGACCATGCACTACCTCATGGAAACGCCGGTGGAAGAGGACAAGCGGGGCCCGTGGTCGATGATCCTGGCCCCCACCCGGGAGCTGGCCCTGCAGATCCACAAGGACGCCGAACAGCTCGGCCGATTCACCGGCCTGAAATGCGTCGCCATCTACGGTGGCACAGGGTACGAAAGCCAGCGCAAGGCACTGGAAGACGAAGCCGACATCATCATCGGTACACCCGGGCGCATCATCGACTTCTACAAGCAGAAGGTCTTCAGCCTGAAGAACATCGAAGTCGTGGTGCTGGACGAGGCGGACCGCATGTTCGATCTCGGGTTCATCGACGACATTCGCTACCTTCTGCGGAAAATGCCCCCGCCCGACAAGCGCATCAACATGCTGTACTCCGCCACCCTCTCCCACCGGGTGATGGAACTGGCCTACGAGCACATGAACGATCCGGAGATCGTGCGCATCGAGAGCGAGTATGTCACCGCCGAGAACGTGACTCAGAAGCTCTATCACGTGCCCAAGGAAGACAAGATCAAGCTGCTACTGGGCCTGTTCCGGCAGCACACGCCGGAGCGCACCATCGTGTTCGTCAACACCAAGCGCGTCGCGGACCAGGTGGTGGGCTATCTGCGCGGGAATGACTACGACGCCGAGGTGATCTCCGGCGACATCCCGCAGACCAAGCGGGAGAAACTGCTCAAGCGCTTCCAGACCGGTGAACTGCCGATTCTGGTGGCCACGGATGTGGCGGCCCGGGGTCTCCACATTCCCGACGTGAGCCACGTCATCAACTTCGATCTGCCCCAGGAGGCTGAGGACTACGTTCACCGCATCGGCCGCACGGCGCGTGCCGGCGCCAGCGGCGACGCTCTGTCCCTGGCCTGCGATCAGTACGTGTACTCGCTGCCGGACATCGAGAAGTACATCGATCAGAAGATCCCGTCCGAAGTGGTCACCGACGACATGCTGGTGGACCCCAAGCCGCCGAAGATGCCCAAGCGCCCACCCAGCAACCGCGGCGGCCCGAAGAGCAAGCCCGGCTCCGGCAATCGTGGACCACGGCGCAAACAGGCCAGTGGTAGTTAAGAGGCGTGAACGGCCCGGGGCATGACAACCGCCCCCGCGGTAATGCCCCCGGGCGCAAACGGTGGCAACCCACCCGAATGCTCTGGCTTGCCGCTCTGGCGCTGGGTGCGTGCACGGGTCGGCCGGACCCCGAGGCCCACGACAGTTTCTACCTGATCGACGGGCGCTTCCACACCCCGGATCAGCCGCAGAAGGGCGTCACCGACCTCCTGCGCTGGCGCTTCACCCGTGAACCCGGCGACTGGGAGCGGGATCTGACCCCACCCCCGCCGCGGACACTGCCCGAACGGGTTGCCGACGACACCTTCAAGGTCACGTTCATCAATCACGCCACCGTGCTGGTCCAGACCGGCGGTCGCAACATCCTCACGGACCCGATCTGGTCCGACCGCGCCAGTCCGGTCCAGTGGGCGGGCCCGCTGCGATACCGGGCGCCCGGGCTGCGCTTCGAGGATCTCCCCCCCATCGACGCCGTGGTGATCAGCCACAACCACTACGACCACCTGGACACGCTCACGGTGCACCGGCTGGAACAGGAACACGCCCCGCACTTCATCGTCCCTCTCAACAACAAACGCCACCTGCCCGGAGTTGAAGAAGAAAGGGTTACCGAACTGGACTGGTGGGAAACCGCCATGCTGGACGGTGAGCTGCGTGTCCGCGCCCTCCCCGCCCGCCACTGGTCCCGCCGGGGACTCGCCGACCAGAACCGCAGTTTCTGGTCCGGATTCGGCGTGGAACATGACCAGGGCTGGGTCTTCTTCGCCGGCGATACCGGATACGGCGATCACTTCCTGCGCATCCGGGCACGGCTGGGCACCCCGGATCTGGCGTTACTGCCCATCGGCGCCTACAAGCCGCGCTGGTTCATGAAAGAGAACCACCTCAGCCCCGAGGATGCCCTGCAGGCGCGGGACGATCTCGGCAAACCGCCCATGCTGGCCATTCATTTCGGCACCTTCGACCTGGGCGACGATGGCCAGACGGAACCGGTGGACAACCTGCGTATGGCGCGCCGGGAGCGAGGCCTGGACGAGGAGAGCGTGTGGATCGGCGACCATGGCGAGAGCCGCCTGTTCCTCTTCCAGCCAGCTCCGTGCAGTGAGAGCGAGGACGCATCGCATTGAACTACCTCGCCCACCTCTATTTCGCCGACGCCGACGACCACCACCGCCTGGGCAACCTGGCCGGCGACTGGATCAAGGGCCGGCTGGAAGCACAGCCCTATCCGCCGAGGGTGGTCGAGGGCGCACGCCGCCACCGCTTCGTGGACAGCTTCTCCGACCAGCACCCCGCCATGCTCACCGCCCGCCGATGCCTGGGCGCCGACCGGCGCCGAGCCGCTGGCATCATCATGGACATGGTGAACGACCATTTCCTGGTCCGGCACTGGGCCAGGTACGGCGAGGTCCCGCTGGAGGCCTTCATCGCCGACGCCTACGCCGGTCTGGAGCGTACCCGCCCCCTCTGGCCCGCGCCCGCTGAACCGGTCATCTCGCGCATGATCAGGCACGACTGGCTGGGCAGCTACGGCAACCTGGAGATCATTGCCACGGCGCTGGAGCGCATCAGCGGACGCATGCGCCGGGATCCGGGCCTTGCCGATGCGCTGCCGGTGCTGCAGCGCAAGTACACCGCACTGGAGGCGCAGTTCCACCAGCTGATGGCCGATCTGGATGAGGTGCTTGGCCCGCGCAGGTAGGGTACCGGCTGCACCCGTAACGCCGACACTGGACGCCGATTCAGGAACGGGGCACGATGAATCCTGAACCACGGAAGGACTGGCACCAGCGCCTCTGAACGGAGAGTTGTTTCGGCGTTGTTTCCTTCTTCGAGGTACAGCCATGCTGCGCTCGCAACTGTTTCGCCCCGCCCTGCTCATCGCACTGGCCGCGCTCCTCGTTGGCTGCGGCAATGGCAGCCCCGACACGGGCACGCCCGCCGATGCCTACGAATCGTTCTTCGTCGAGCTGAACCGCGGCAACCGCCAGGATGCCCTGGAGAAACTCGCCCCGGCCGGCGCACTGGGCGACACGTTCCGCGGCGGCGCCTATTACAGCTACGCCGATGCCGTGGAGGCCGAGTTCGACCGACACGACGGCCTCGACGAAGTGCTGATCGACGAGACCGGCGAAGTCAACGAGAACACCGTGCGCGTGGAGGGCCGGCTGCGCTTCGGCGACGGCACCGAGCTGGAGCGCCGGATCACCTTCGTCCGCGAAGACGAAGCCTGGGTCGGCGAACTCTGAGAAGACACCGGGCCGGCGATACGCCTTGACGCGGCACTGCGGGACCACGAGGATACCGCGGGATCCACTTCGAGGAGACGATTCGTGGCACCTTCCCACGGGGGCCCGTTGCGGTTTCTGGCGGGCGAACGCGCGCTTGCCCGGCTGCAGCGCGACGGGCTCACGCCTGACATGGTCACTGGCCTGGCCGGCGCAGCGGGCGGTCCCAAGTGGCTGGCACTGAACCATCTGGATCGGGCGATTCTCGGCCACTGGCTGGCCCAGGCGGGGTCAGCACCGCGCTTCCTGATTGGCTCCTCCATCGCTACCTGGCGCTTCGCCTGCGCTGCCCAGGCAGACCCCGAAGCCGCATTCCAGCGCTTCGAGGAGGCCTACATGGCGCAGCGCTACAGCCGCAGACCCACGCGCCGCGAGATCAGCGATCAGGCGCGAGCCATTCTGGATCACGTCCTGGGCGACCGCGGGCACGAGGAGATTCTCGCCAACGACCGACGGCGACTGCAGGTGATGACCGTGTTGAGTCGGGGGCCGGTTGCCAGCGAACGCGCGTTGTCACTCAACGTCGGCCTCGCCGCCGCAGGGCTGGCCAATCTGGCAAGTCGCCGCGCCCTCGGTGCGTTCTTCCAACGCGCCCTGTTCCACCACCCCGCCGCACCACCACCGATTCCCGCGACCTTTGACCAGACCATGCAGCATATCCCGTTGACTGGCGCCAATTTGCGCCACGCCCTGCTGGCCTCGGGCTCGATTCCATCAGTCATGGAACCGGAAACGGGGATCCCCGATGCGCCACCGGGCGTCTACCGGGACGGCGGACTGATCGACTACCAGATGGATCTGCCGCTGGACGCCGACGGCGGCGTCATCCTGTTTCCCCACTACGAGGCTCGTGTCGTGCCGGGCTGGTTCGACAAGCCCCTGCCCTGGCGCCGGGCACGTCGGGAACACATGCGGGACGTGCTGGTCCTGGCACCCTCGGACGACTGGCTGGCGTCACTGCCCAATGGCCGAATCCCCGACCGCAAGGACTTCTACCGCTACGCCGGCGACGACAGGGGACGCATGCGGGACTGGCAGCGCGCCACGGATGCCACCCGCGCGCTGGCAGACGATTTCCTGGAAACGGTCACCAGCGGCACCCTGGCCTCCCGCCTGGAGCTGCTGCCCACCCGGGGATAAGATGCCTCCGGGTGGGCAGCGGCACCAGGGCGATCAGCTGAGGTATTCGATGGCCTGCTCGACCCCTTCCAGGGTCAACGGATACATGCGCTCGCCCATGAGCTCGCGGGTGATCTTGATGGAGGGCGTGTAATCCCAGCGGCTCTCGGGCTCCGGGTTCAACCACACCGCCTTGGGGTAAGCCTCCAGCACCCGCTGTATCCAGGTGGCCCCGGCCTCTTCGTTCCAGTGCTCCACGCTGGCACCGGGATAGAGGATCTCGTAGGGGCTCATGGTGGCATCCCCGACAAAAATCACTTTGTAATCCGATGGATAGGTATGGAGAACGTCCCAGGTGGACGTCACTTCAGCGAACCGCCGCCGGCTGTCCTTCCACACCCCCTCGTAGAGGAAATTGTGGAAATAGAAGTACTCCAGGTGCTTGAACTCCATGTGGGCGGCGGAGAACAGTTCCTCACAGACGCGGATGTGATCGTCCATGGACCCGCCCACGTCGAAGAACAGCAGAACTTTCACCGCATTGTGCCGTTCCGGCACCATCTTCAGATCGAGGTAGCCGCCGTTGCGGGCCGTGGAGCGTATGGTGTCGTCCAGGTCCAGGACCTCGTCGGCCCCCTGGCGAGCAAAACGGCGCAGCCGCCGCAACGCCATCTTGATATTGCGCGTACCGAGTTCCCGGTTGCTGTCCAGATTCCGGTACTGCCGCTGGTCCCAGACCTTCACCGCACGGCGATGCCGGGACTTGTCCTGGCCGATACGGACGCCTTCCGGATTGTAGCCGTAGGCGCCGAACGGCGAGGTGCCACCGGTGCCGATCCACTTGCTGCCACCCTCGTGGCGGTCGGTCTGCTCTTCCAGGCGCTTTTTCAGCGTCTCCATGAGCTCGTCCCAGCCGCCCATGGATTCGATCTGCGCCTTCTCTTCCTCGGTGAGCATGCGCTCGGCCATGGCCCGCAGCCATTCTTCGGGGATCTCGCCTTCCAGCTCTTCCCCAAATATGTTTTCTATCCCATTAAAATAATTACCGAAAACCTGATCAAAACGATCAAACAGGGTCTCGTCCTTGACCATGATGCCGCGGGCCAGGAAATAGAAGTCATCCACGCTGCACACGGCCAGGCGCTTGTCCAGCGCCTCCATGAGCGTGAGGTACTCCGTCAGCGTCACCTTGAGGTTCGCCTTCCGGAGCTCGAAGAAGAAATCGATCAGCATAGTATCCACCCACCGGGGCCCGGCCCCGGGCCGCGGTTCAGTTGGACTGCTTCCGCCGGGACATGAACATCAGCCGCTCGAACAGATGCACGTCCTGCTCGTTCTTCAGCAGCGCGCCATAGAGCGGCGGCATCATCTTGTGCTTGGTGCTCTCCCGCAGCGTCTCCGCATCCATGTCCTCGGCCATGAGCAGCTTCAGCCAGTCCAGCAACTCCGAGGTTGAGGGCTTCTTCTTCAGCCCCGGGACATCACGCAACTCGAAGAACAGCTCCATGGCCTCACGCAGCAGTTCCTTCTTCAGGCCCGGGAAGTGCACCTCGACGATCTGCTGCATGGTCTCCTTGTCAGGGAAGTTGATGTAGTGGAAGAAGCAACGGCGCAGGAAAGCGTCCGGCAGCTCCTTCTCGTTGTTGCTGGTGATGACGATGATGGGGCGGTGCCTGGCGCGCACCATTTTCTGGGTTTCGTAGACGTAGAACTCCATGCGGTCGAGTTCGCGCAGCAGATCGTTGGGGAACTCGATGTCCGCCTTGTCGATCTCGTCGATCAGGAGCACCGGCTGGGTGTCGGATTCGAAACAGTGCCAGAGCGGGCCCTTGACGATGTAGTTGGCGATGTCGTGCACGCGGTCATCCCCGAGCTGGGAATCCCGCAGCCGCGAGACAGCGTCGTACTCGTACAGCCCCTGCTGGGCCTTGGTGGTGGACTTGATGTGCCACTCGAAGAACGGCAGCCCCAGCCCGGTAGCCACCTCCTCCGCCAGCAGGGTCTTGCCGGTGCCCGGCTCGCCCTTGATCAGCAGCGGCCGCTGCAGGGTGGCCGCTGCGTTGACGGCCATGTTCAGGTCATCCGTGGCAACGTAGGTTTCGGTCCCCTTGAATTGCATGTCACTCACCTTTGGAGAATTCAGCGGGTACCCCGAACACGCAGCGCGTGCGCGCCCGGGCGCCTAACAGACGCGGGAGTCTAACATGAGGGTGCCGGTGCGTCGCAGCCGTGCCGGAAACGGGCTCAGGGCCTCAGCAGCAGACGCACCACCTCGGTGGCGCGATCCAGGTCCGGCTCGTTGTGCATGGCGATCAGCGGATAGAGGTAGGATTCGCCGATACACACGATCACATAGGCCAGCGTCGCCGTATCCAGATGGAAGCGGTGCCCGCGCAGCGCAATGTCCTCGTCCAGCAGCTCACGCAGGGCGTTCATGAGACGGACCCGCACCATCCCGTCCGGCCGGGTGAGCAGCTTCAGCGCGAACGCCGACTCCTCTCGCAGGAAATGCAGGAACGGTGGCGAGGTGCCAAGATAGCGATTGTAGCGCCGATAGACAGGGAGAAACTCCACCTCCCCCGCGTCCTCGGAGTCACGCCGGGCGCGCTCCAGGGTCGCCTGACTCAGCGACCAGAGCACCTCGGACACGAGCTGCTCGCGGTTGCCCATGTGGCGATATACGGTAATCCTGCTGACACCCAGCCGGCCGGCAATATCGCCCACGTCCAGGCGCTCCTGCCGCATGAACATGCCGCGCGCCAGCCGCAGGATCTCGTCGCGCCGCCCTCCGTTGATCGCGGTTGCCGGGCCAGAATCCGTTACATTCGTGGCCATTGTTACCCCCGTTTTTCCGCACCATACCAGATTGGCGCCGGAAATGAGCATACGGGGGAATTCCCGAAATACCTGATGGTCTACGTTGCGGGAGCCCTGGCGCTCCTGCACAGTGTGACTGCCCCCTTTGCCGAATTGCTGTACCGCACGTGCCCACTACCGGGAGTAACTCATGGAACTCGATCCACTGCTGCTGTCCCGCATCCAGTTTGCATTTGTGGTTTCGTGGCACATCATCTTCCCCGCTTTCACCATCGGGCTGGCCTCCTACATCGCAGTGCTGGAGGCACTCTATTTCCGCACCAACAACCCCACGTACCTGCGCCTGTCGAAGTTCTGGATCAAGATCTTCGCCGTGTCCTTCGGCATGGGCGTGGTCTCCGGCATCGTCATGTCGTTCCAGTTCGGCACCAACTGGAGTGCGTTCGCCTACGCCTCGGCCAACTTCATGGGCCCTGTCCTCAGCTACGAGGTGGTGACGGCGTTCTTCCTGGAGGCCACCTTCCTGGGCGTGCTGCTGTTCGGCCGCAGCAAGGTACCGCAGGGAGCGCACCTGTTCGCTGCCATCATGGTGGCCATTGGCACGTTCATCTCCTCGTTCTGGATCCTCTCCGCCAACAGCTGGATGCAGACGCCGGCCGGCGTCGAGATGGTGGACGGGGTGTTCCACGTGACCAGCTGGATCGAGGCGATCTTCAACCCATCGTTCCCGTTCCGCTTCGCCCACATGGTCCTCGCGGCCTTTCTGACCACGGGCTTCTTCGTGGTGGGCGTGAGCGCCTGGTACCTGCTGA
>SKYZ01000023.1 GCA_007127625.1 Aquisalimonas sp.
CTTCTCCGAAATCACCACGGACTGCTCTCGCAGTTTCCGAGTGATGGTCTTGATGTCGGCCGCTGCCAGATCCTCGAAGGTGCGAATGCCCATGTCCTGAAGGCGTGCCGCCATGGCGGGACCCACGCCCTTGATGGTGGTGAGATCGTCCACCGCGTCGCCGCTGCTGGACGGGGCCTTCGGCGGCGGCGTGGTTGTGGTCTCCGGGGCCTGGGCGCTCTGCTTGCTGGACTTGGAGACCGATTCCGTGTCCGCAGTGGTCGACGATGCCGCCGGGGAAGTCGTCTGCTTCGGTGCCGAGGGTTTTGCGGCTGATGACGGCTGCGACGGGGCGTCACTCTTCGGGGATGCCGCAGTGCCACTCTGTTGTTTCTCGTGGGGTGGCTGCTGCCCCTTGGACTGATCGCCATCGCGGGGAAGCCACCAGAACAGCATGTCCATCCAGCGCTTGAACAGGTCGGGTCCCATCATTCGTCCCCCTCGCACGGGTGCGGCGGTTGCTGGTGAAGTTCCAGCCATTTTTCCATACCCTGCGGTAGAGGTCACGAAATGATGGAGTCGCGAATGACTGCCAAGGGGTATCGGTACCTGGCCGATGCGGTGAAGTGGTTTCACGCCGCGTTCGTGGTGTTCGCCGTGCTGGGGGCGTTGCTTGCGCCGTTGGGGGTAGTGTGGCTGGTGTTGCACCTGGCGGTGCTCGCCTGGGCGGTGGGCATCAATTTCGGCGGGTGGACATGCCCGCTCACGCCGCTGGAGAACAGGTTCCGGGAGGCGTCCGGCGATCGCGGTTACGGGGGCGGGTTCATCGAGCACTACGTGAACAAGGCCGGTCTCGGGGGCTTGCCCCGGCGCACCCTGGAAGTCCGGGTCGCCTGGCTGATCCTGGCCATGAATGTCGTGCTGTATGCCCTGATTGCGTGGATTGCCTGGTGAATCGTCCGCACGACGATCATGGCGATCGCCGTGCGGCAGACGGCATCAGGCCTTGCCCAGTTCCTTCATGGCCTCGGCCCGCAGATCCTTGCGCAGTACCTTGCCCACCGGCGTGAGGGGGATTTCCTCTCGGAAGACGATCTGCTTGGGGATCTTGTAGCTGGTCAGCGACTGCTTGCAGTGGGCGCGGATGTCGTCCTCAGTGACGGCATCGTCCGCCTTGACCACGTAGGCGCGTACTGCCTCGCCGGTTTCATCGTCCGGAACCCCGACAACGCCGCATTCCCGCACACCGGGGTGCTGGTTGATGACTTCCTCCACCTCGTTGGGGTACACGTTGAAACCGGAGACCAGCACCATGTCCTTCTTGCGGTCGACAATGTAGAAAAAGCCGTCCTCGTCCATGCGGGCGATATCGCCGGTGTGGAACCAGCCATCCTGCATGGACTCCTCGGTGGCGTCCGGGCGCTGCCAGTAGCCCTTCATCACCTGGGGCCCCTTGACCACCAACTCGCCAGGCTCACCCACCGGCATGGGGTTGCCCTCCTCGTCGACGATGCGGCAATAGGTGTCGGCATAGGGGATGCCGATGCTGCCGGGCTTCTCCGGCCCGTTCAGGGGGTTGGTGGTGACTCCGGGGCTGGTCTCGGTGAGACCGTACGCCTGGTAGATGGGGTGGCCGACCACCTCCCGCCATCGTCTCGCCGTGCCTTCCTGGACCGCCGTGCCGCCGCCGATGGTGATGGTGAGGTTCTTCGGCGGTGCCTCCTGGAACCAGTCCTCGGCCAGCAGACCGTTGAACAGCGTGTTCACGCCGGAGAAGAAGCGGATCTCGTACTTCATGAACGCCTGCTTGAGGTTCTCCACCGGCCGCGGCGAGGGAATCAGCACGTTGTGCCCGCCGAGGCTGAAGAAGATGCCGCTGACGCCCAAAGCGAAGATGTGGTACATGGGCAGGGCGGTCATGGCCACCCGTTCGTCCGGCAGGTTCTGCTGCAGGTTGTTGTAGGACTGCTGGATGTTGCTGATCAGGTTGCGGTGCGTGAGCATCGCGCCCTTGGAGCGCCCGGTGGTGCCGCCGGTGTACTGCAGTGCCAGCAGGTCGTCCAGGCCGGGATCCAGCTCCTGGACGTTCTTGCCCTCGGCGATGTGCCTGGCGCCCGCCTGCAGTGCATCGGGGAGGGGCGTGACCGGCATGTCCACCTTCGGGATCATCTTTTTCAGCTTCTGCACCGTTCGCACCAGGGTGCGCCGGAGCGGCGGGAAGAAATCCGCCACGCTGTGGATGACCACATGCTCCACGCTACTCTTCGGCACCACTTCCGGCAGCTTGTCGGCGAACATGTCGATCATCATCAGCATCCGCGCGCCGGAGTCGTTCAGCGCATGGTCGATCTCGGGCACGGTGTAGAGCGGGTTGATGTTGACGATGACGCAGCCCGCCTTGGCGGCGCCGAACATGAAGATGGGGTAGGGCAGGCAGTTGGGGCTCTGAATCGCCACCCGGTCGCCTTCGTTCAGACCCAGTTCATAGCGCAGGTAGGCGGCGAACTGGTCGGACATGCGGTCCACCTGGGCGAAGGTCAGCGTGCCCGCGGTGCCGGTGGGCAGACAGGTGGTGAACGCTGGTTTGTCCGCGTGCTCACGGCTCGCCTGCCGGACCATGTCGCCGAAGCTGCTGTAGGGCAGGCTGTCCAGTTCGGTGCTGACGGTTTCCCCGTACCACTTGAGCCAGGGGCGGGAATCGTACGCCTCGAAGCTGCCGCGGCC
>SKYZ01000249.1 GCA_007127625.1 Aquisalimonas sp.
CGGCGCTGGCGGTCTCTTGCTCGGCCATGATTGTCTGCGTTCCGTCAGGTGAGCGTCCAGGCGATGGTTTCGCCGGCGAGGAAAGGCACGATGCGCCGGTCACCGAAGGCGTAGTGCTCCGGCAGGGGCCACGGTGACCGCGACAGCGTGATGGTGTCGGTGTTCCGGGCCAGGCCGTAGAAGTCCGGCCCGTGATGGCTTGCGAACGCCTCCAGCCGGTCCAGCCGGCCGGCGGCCTCGAAAATGCCCGCATACAGCTCGATGGCCGCGGGCGCCGTGAAGCAGCCGGCACAGCCGCAGGCGGTTTCCTTGTCTCCCTGCGCATGGGGCGCGCTGTCGGTACCCAGGAAGAACTTCGGGTTGCCGGATGTCGCGGCTTCCACCAGCGCCTCCTGGTCCTTCTCCCGCTTGAGGATGGGAAGACAGTAGTAGTGGGGCCGGATACCGCCCACCAGCATGTGATTGCGGTTGCACAGCAGATGCTGGACCGTGATGGTTGCGCCCACCGTCCCGGGCGCTTCGCGCACGAACTCGGCAGCCTCGCTGGTGGTGATATGTTCGCAGACGATGCGCAGGCGTGGATGGCGGGCGAGCAGCGGGGCCAGGCGGTCATCCAGGAAGCGCCGCTCGCGGTCGAAGATGTCCACCCCTTCCGCGGTGATCTCGCCGTGGATGAGCAGTGGCAGACCGACCTCGGTCATGGCCGCCAGCGTCTCGTCGCATTTCCGCAGATCGGTGACACCGGCATCGGAATTGGTGGTGGCCCCCGCCGGGTAGAGCTTGACGCCGTAGATGATGCCGCTGGCCGCCGCCCGCTCGATCTCCGCCGGCGGCGTGTTGTCGGTGAGGTAGAGCGTCATCAGTGGCTGGAAGTCAGTGTCTTCGGGCGCGGCGGCGAGGATGCGCTCCCGGTAGGCCTGCGCCTGGTCCACCGTGGTCACCGGCGGTTTCAGGTTGGGCATGATGATGGCGCGGCCGAACCGGCGCGCCGAGAAGGGGACCACATCGGCCAGCACGTCGCCGTCGCGGACGTGCAGATGCCAGTCGTCGGGTCGGGTGAGGGTGATCTGGTCCATGGATCGGTCACTGCGGCGGCGCGGTCAGCCGGAGAGTATACGTGCTCCGCAGTGCCGGATGCGACCTTCGTGCGGTCTGATTGGGTGGAGTATCGCGACTGACGTCGCTCCCACAAGGGTCAGGCAAACCGTGCTGTGGGAGTGACGTCAGTCGCGATAACGAAAGCGAGCATTCATTCCAGGGCCCGCAAATGCTCCCGGTAGCGCTGCCCGTTCTCCACGTAGTGCTCGGCGCCATGTGCCAGAGCGGCCTTCTGCTCGTCGTTCAACTCCTTGACCACCTTGCCCGGCGAGCCCATGACCACGGAGCCGTCGGGGATCTCCTTGCCTTCGGGGACCAGCGCGTTGGCGCCGATGAGGCAGTTGCGGCCGATCTTCGCACCATTGAGGATCACCGCGTTGATGCCGATCAGGCTGCCGTCGCCAATGGTGCAGCCGTGCAGCATGACCTTGTGGCCCACGGTGACGTTGCGGCCTACCTCCAGCACGATGCCCGGGTCGGTGTGCAGTACCGAGCCGTCCTGGATGTTGGAGTTGTCGCCGATGATGATGCGATCGGTGTCGCCACGAATCACGGCATTGAACCAGATACTGACATCGTGGCCGATCTCCACGTCGCCGATGACGGTGGCGTTGTCGGCGATGAAACACTGGCCGTGACACGTCGGACGGCGGCCGTCCAGTTCATAGAGCATGAATGCCTCTCCTGTTGTTAGTGTCCTGAAACCCAGGTTCGTTGTATTTTGCCTTGCCTGCGCATGGCTGAGGCAAGGCGACCGGTGCGAAGGCCTGGCGCCACTCAAGGCAAGGACACTACAGTACGCGCCGGAATCAATCTCGAGACAGGGGGACATGATGGCACGGGAAGACTTCAGGCTGGTGCATACCGAACGGGTTCGCTGGGGCGAGGCGGACATGCAGGGCGTGGTGTTCAACGCCCATTATCTGACCTACGTGGACGTGGGGGTCACCGAGTATTTCCGTGCGCTGGAGCAGGATCAGGGCACGCTGGCCGTGGGCGGGGGGGATTTCTTCATGGCCCGTACGGAGCTGGATTTCCACGCGTCGGCGGAGTTCGACGATCTCATCGAGATCGGCGCCCGCATCGCCCGGTTCGGTCGCACCAGCGTGGAGTGGGTCTCCGAGATTCATCGGGGCGACGTGCATTTGATTACCGCCCGCATGATCTACGTGCACGCCAACCTGGAAACCCGCGGCAGCCAGCCCGTGCCGGAGGCGTTCAAGCAGGCCGTGGCGGCGTTCGAGCGTGTGCGGCCGGAAGGCGTCTGAATCCCGAGGGCGGAGACTGCATGGCCGGCTGTAGGAGCGGCGTGAGACGCGACCGTCCAGGGCATCGGCACTGGCTGATCCAGGGTAACGACCACCGCAACGGCACGGGTGCCGATCG
This sequence comes from Aquisalimonas sp., assembly GCA_007127625.1. Taxonomy (GTDB): domain Bacteria; phylum Pseudomonadota; class Gammaproteobacteria; order Nitrococcales; family Aquisalimonadaceae; genus Aquisalimonas. The sequence continues at coordinate 2,485 of SKYZ01000249.1, forward strand.
GGTAGTCCGGTCACGGACCGTCTCCAGCCATGGATGGCTGGAGCCGAGCCTACACGGACGTACTTGCGGCGTGTCCGTGACCGGATTACCCGATCGGCGCCCCCGGACCGGAGACCCCCACACAGAGGCGGCACGTCCCGACACCCTGGACGGTCGCGGCTCACGCCGCTCCTACAGTCGGCCATGCAGTCTCCGCCCTCGGGATTCAGACGC
>SKYZ01000172.1 GCA_007127625.1 Aquisalimonas sp.
ACGCCACTGACGATCACGCCGTCTCGATCCGGGAGCCCCAGGGCGGCACGCAGGTCATCGGTCGCCTCGACCACGGTGATACCAAGGGCGGTAACCACCTGGTCGTCCTCCATGCCCTCGTACTCGAGATCATCGCCGGCCTGGAGAATCTCCGGCGACACCAGAATACGGGCGCCGCTGCGCACCGCCAGAGCCAACCCGTCGCTGGGTCGTGTGTCTACCAGCACGGGCTTGTCGCGGCCTTCCACCGCCAACTCGAGCATGCCGTAATAGATGCCGTCAGAGAGATCGTCCACCAGCACCCGCTCCAGCGTGGCGTTCAGCCCGGCGAGGATGTTGCCGACCAGGTCGTGCGTCTGGGGCCGGGGAACATCCACGTCGTGCTGGGCCATGAGAATGGCCCGGGCCTCGGCCACACCGATGCGGATGGGCACCACGTCCCCCGAGTCCGGTTCCCGCAGCAGCACCAGTGGGGTGCCACCCACCGGGTCCACCCCCACGGTGGCCAGCTCCACCGGCACCAGGTCCTCCGGATCAACGGCCAGGTCGCGCGCCTGGGCCTGCCCGGCCAGCAGCAAGGTCGTCACGGCCAGCAGCGCCACGGCGCCGGCCACCTGCAATGAAACACGCATGTCACCTCCCGAAAGCGCCACCGGCGCACGCCCATGGTGGACCAGAATCCCGGCAAACGTTGAAGCGTTCCCGTTCCAGTTTAGTCGGCATCAATCCGCAGAGGTTCCAGCGCCACCCGGATCGGCTCCGGAATCGGCACCGAACGATTCTCGGCACGATCCACGAACACGTGCACGAATTCGCCGTGGGCGCAGATGGCCGCGTCCCCCTTGCGGAAGATGCCGATGCCGTATTGCACCGAACTGTTGCCGAGACGCTCCACCCGCAACCCGGCCTCGATGCGTTCCGGGAAGGCAATGGGCCGCCGGTAGCTGCAGCTGGAGCTGACCACGAAACCGACGATGGCACCGTTGTGGATGTCCAGGCCGCCCGCCTCGATCAGGTACTGATTCACGGCGGTATCGAAGTAAGAGTAATAGGTGACATTGTTGACATGACCGTAGAGGTCATTGTCCATCCAGCGGGTGGTAATGGGATAGAACACCCGGTAGTCATCGCGGCCCGGGATTGCAGTCTCTGACATTGTGGACTCCATGCTGGCGCGGAAGGCGGGCAGAGGCCCACACCCGGCACCCGTATCGCGCCTGAAACGTTTTGTGAGAGCGTAATGGGTAACAGGCCAATAGGGAAACGCTGAACCATGACGTTCGACGACTACCGCAGCCACGACGCCCTTGGGCTAGCCGCACTCGTCCGCAATGGCGAAACCACCGCCGGCGAGCTGCTGGAGTGCGCCCTCGACGGGGCCGAGAGGACACGGACCAGCATCAACGCCATCAACCGGCTGTTCACCGACCGCGCCCGCAGTCGGCTGCAGCGCCCCCTCACCGGCGCGTTTGCCGGCGTTCCGTTCCTGGTCAAGGACGTGGTGCAGGATGTTCAGGGCGAGCCCACCACCCTTGGCTCCCGGGCATTCCTGGGTCACCGCGCGGACACCGACTCCAGCTACGTCCGGCGGGTCGATGCCGCCGGCCTGGTCACCTTCGGCAAGACCAACACCCCGGAGCTGGCACTGAAGGGCATTACCGAGAACGCCACCTTCGGCGCCACTCGCAACCCGTGGGCCACCGGCCACACGCCGCGCGGCTCCAGTGGCGGTGCGGCCGCTGCGGTGGCGGCGGGCATCGCACCCATGGCCGGCGGCAATGACGGTGGTGGTTCCATTCGCATACCCGCTGCCTACTGCGGGCTCTTCGGGCTGCGGCCCGGCCGGGGACGCGTGCCCGTGGGGCCGGCGCTGGCGGAGGTCTGGGAAGGCGCCTCCAGCGACCACGTGCTCACCCGGAGCGTGCGCGACAGCGCCGCCATGCTCGATGCCCTGGCCGGCCCCGACACCGGTGCGCCGTTCCACGTTGCACCGCCGGCGCGCCCGTTCGCCCAGGAACTGGAGCAGGCTACGACGCCCCTGCGCATCGGACTTTGCACCCGCTCGCCCATCGGCGGCCCGGTGGACGCCGATTGCCGGGCCGCCGCGGAGGACACCGCCAGACTGCTGGAAGACCTCGGGCACCACGTGGAAGAGGCAGAGCCACCGGTGGACGGCATGGCGCTGGCCCGGTGCTACATGACGCTGTACTTCGGGCAGATGGCGGCCACGGCGACGCGTGGACGGGACGGCGACTTCGAGCTCGACACCCGCGCCCTGGCCATGCTCGGGCGGGCGCTATCCAGCGGCGAGTACGTGGCGGCACATCAGCAGTGGAACACCTTCGGTCGAGCCCTGGGGGCATTCTTCAGCGACTACGACCTCTACCTCACCCCGACGGTGGCGGCCCGCCCGGCAGCCATCGGCGAACTCGACACGCCGGCCGGCGAGCGGCTTGGAATCCGGATACTCAGCACCTTGCGCGCGGGTCGTCTGCTGCTGAAAAGCGGCATGGTGGAGAAGATGGCATTCAAGGCACTGGAGCGTACGCCGTTCACGCAGCTCGCCAACCTCACCGGCACCCCGGCCATGTCGGTGCCGCTGTACTGGACCGATGACAACCTGCCGCTGGGCAGTCAGTTCATCGCGCCGGTGGGCGGCGAAGGTCTGCTGCTGCGCCTGGCGG
>SKYZ01000316.1 GCA_007127625.1 Aquisalimonas sp.
CCCACGGCGATGACCTCGACATCCCGCCGCGCGAGTTCCTGACAGATCGACCGACCCAGGCCACTGCCGCCTCCGGTAACAATAATGCGTTGTGTCACGCGTGCCTCCCGGCTGTTCGTAAGCGTTTGTGATGGTACGTTACGGATAGTACTAAACTAGGGAAACGCTGCGTAATTCCCGACTGCCTCATCGCGGCCTGCGTACCATCGCACTGTGCCGACGACGCCAACCAGGCGACATAACAATACGGGTAAACACGCCGGCGACATCCACGGAACACACCCTGCCCAGGAGGAAAAACCAATGAGCTACGCGTCCGTCTACCAGCGCTCCATCGAGGACCCGGAAGGCTTCTGGCGGGACCAGGCGACCGAACTGGACTGGTTCCGCCAACCCACTGACATCGTGGGCCAGGACGACCAGGGACTGTACCGCTGGTTTCGCGATGGCGAGCTGAACATGTCACATCTGGCCCTGGACTACCACGTCAACCAGGGCCGCGGGGACCAGGCCGCCATCATCCACGATTCGCCGGTAACCGACACCCAGCAGCGCTACACCTACCGGGAACTGCGCGACGCCGTCGCCACCTGCGCTGGCGCCCTGCGCGAGCTGGGCGTCACCAAGGGCGACCGTGTGGTGATCTACATGCCCATGATCCCCGAGGCCTTGATCAGCATGCTCGCCTGCGCCCGCCTGGGCGCCATTCATGCGGTGGTGTTCGGTGGCTTCGCGCCCCACGAGCTGGCGGTCCGCATCGACGATGCGAAACCCAAGGTGCTGCTCACCGCCAGCTGCGGCATGGAGTTCGCCAAGGTCATTGCGTACAAGCCGCTGGTGGACGAAGCGATCCGGCAGGCCCAGCACAAGCCCGAGGCCGTGGTGGTGAAGGCCCGCCCCCAGGCCGATGCGGAACTGCAGGCCGGCCGCGATCACGACTGGGACAGGCTCATGGCCGGCGCCAGCCCCGCCGACGCGGTGCCGGTGGAGGCGACCCATCCGCTCTACATCCTGCACACCTCCGGCACCACCGGGAAGCCCAAGGGCGTCATGCGTGACACCGGCGGCTACGCCGTGGCCCTGAACTTCAGCCTGGGCGCCATTTACGACCTCCACCCGGGCGAGGTGTTCTGGACCGCCTCCGACGTGGGCTGGGTGGTGGGGCACTCCTACATCGTCTACGGCCCGCTGGTGCGCGGGCTGACCTCGGTGGTCTACGAGGGCAAGCCGGTGAAGACGCCGGACGCCGGTGCCTTCTGGCGGGTGATTTCCGAGCACCGCGTCAAGACCTTCTTTACCGCGCCCACGGCCTTCCGTGCGGTGAAGAAGGAGGACCCGGAGGCCCGCCACATGGCGGACTACGACCTGAGCTGCCTCAAGACCCTGTTCCTGGCCGGGGAGCGACTGGATCCGCCCACCTACGACTGGCTCAAGCGCATCGGTGACGGCCGTCCGGTAATCGATCACTGGTGGCAGACCGAGACCGGCTGGCCGATTGCCTCCAACCCCATGGGCCTGGAGCCGCATCCGGAGAAGCCCGGTTCCGCCACCTTCCCCAGTCCGGGCTATCAGGTGGAAATTCTCGACCCCATGGGTGAACCGCTGGGACGCGGCGAACAGGGCCACATCGCCATCCGCCTGCCGCTGCCCCCGGGCTGTCTGCCCACCCTGTGGAACGACGACGCGCGCTTCCGTTCTTCGTATCTGGAGCGATTCCCGGGCTACTACGACACCTCCGACGGCGGCTACATCGACGAGGACGGCTATCTGTTCGTCATGGGCCGCATGGATGACGTCATCAACGTGGCCGGGCACCGACTGTCCACCGGCGAGATGGAAGAGATCATCGGCGGCCACGATGCCGTGGCGGAATGCGCCGTGGTGGGCATCGCCGACGAGATGAAGGGGGAGATGCCCTTCGGCTTCGTGGTGCTCAAGGACGGCGCCGAGCTTGATCACGCCACCCTGGAGCAGGACCTGGTGGAGATGGTCCGGCGCAACATCGGTGCCTTTGCCTGCCTGCGCCAGGTGGCCATTGTGCAGAAACTGCCCAAGACACGCTCGGGCAAGATCCTGCGCAAGAGCATCCGGCAGTTGTCCACGGAATCCGACGTGCCGGTACCGTCCACCATCGATGACCCCAGCAGCCTGGACGAGATCCGGGGGGCGATGGAGGAGCACGGCATGGGACGCCACGGCGGGTGATGCCGGCCCGTTGCCATGCCATCATGGACGGGCGCCGCCGCGACGGCGCCCCGCGCGACCGGTGCTCGCAAGGCGCCGGTCGCTGAAAGGATTCCTGCACGGGCGGTGAGCATGGGCACACATTACCTGGAGCGGTTCTTCCAGCCGCGGAGCATTGCCTTGGTCGGCGCCAGCGAGACTCCGGGGTCGGTGGGCGCGCAGGTGCTGGACAACCTGGTCGACGGCGATTTCCGGGGGACCATCCTACCCGTGAACCCCCACCACCGCGGCTTGCGCGGGCTGCCCTGCGTCTCACGGGTGCAGGCACTGGAGGAGACACCGGACCTGGCGGTGATCTGCGTGCCCCCCCGGGCGATGCATCAGGTGGTGGAGGACTGCGGCCGCAAGGGCGTGCGTGCGGCACTGATCCTGGCGGCTGGCATGGGCGACCCGGGCACCGGCGTCAAGCGGGTGGAGCAGTCGGTGATGACCACCGCCCG
>SKYZ01000408.1 GCA_007127625.1 Aquisalimonas sp.
CAGGCGCTCTACGAATTCATCTGGGACGAGTACTGCGACTGGTACCTGGAACTCTCCAAACCGGTGCTGCAGACCTCCGAGGACGCGGCCGAGCGCCGTGGCACCCGGCAGACCCTGGTGCAGGTGCTGGAGACGGTGCTGCGGCTGACCCACCCCATGATGCCCTTCGTCACCGAGGAGATCTGGCAGCGCGTGGCCCCACTCGCCGGCCGCACGGGTCCGAGCATCATGCTGGAGCCCTTCCCGACGCTGGAGGAACAGTGGCGCGACCAGGCCGCAGAGGCGGACGTGACCTGGATTCAGACCTTCATCCTGGGCGTGCGGCGCATCCGCGGCGAGATGGACATCTCGCCGAACCAGGCGCTGCCGGTGTTGCTGCGCAAGGGTGGCCGGGAGGACCGTCGCCGGCTCGACGACTACGGCGTCTTCCTCAGTCGGCTGGCGCGCCTGGAGCGCATCGACTGGCTGGAACCGAGCGACGAGGCGCCAGAGGCCGCTATCGCCTTGCTGGGGGAGATGGAGTTGCTGGTGCCCATGAAGGGGCTCATCGACAAGGACGCGGAACTCGCCCGTCTGGACAAGGAGCGCAACCGTCTGCGCGGGGAGTTGGAGAAAACCGAGAAGAAGCTGGGCAACCCCAGCTTCGTGGAGAAGGCGCCGGAGCAAGTGGTCGCTCAGGAGCGCCAGCGCCTGGAGGACCGGCGCACGGCACTGGAACAGCTCGACGCACAGTACGGCCGCATCCAGCGGCTCTGACGCGACGACTTCCCTGAAGCCACGAGCAGGCGGGTGCCCCGCCGACGCCGCCTGCTCGTCAATCCACGCCGGCGGAGCTAAGCACCACGTTGACCACCACCACCAGGACCACGATCAGCAGCACCGTGAACACCACGCCACCGACGATGTAGGGCATCGGGCTCCCGCTCTGGAAATCCCGTCTACGGGCCTCGTTGGTCTGCACGCCGAAGGCCCCGGCCAGCACGCTCTGCACCACCTGCCAGAAGGAGGGCCGCTGTGGTCGGTCACCCCCGTCGCGATCGTAATCAGACATGCCGGACTCCCGTCAACTGTAGTGCCAGAATCATTGCATCCTCCCGGCGGCCGGCGGTTACCGGATAGTATTCGGGGCGCACGCCGACCTCGCAGAACCCGGCGCGCTCATACAGATTCACGGCGCGGGTATTGGATGGCCGGACTTCCAGGAACAGCGTCTCCGCGCCCAGGCGCTTTGCGTGATCGATACCCGCGGCCAGCAGGAAACGCCCAAGCCCCTTGCCGTGCCGGGCCGGATCGATGCAGATGTTGAGCACGTGCCCCTCGCCGGCCACCACGGACATGACCAGGTAGCCCACCAGGCGCTCCTCTGCAATCAGCACCCAGCAGCCGTATCCCACCCGCATGCAGTCACGGAACACCGTGGGGGTCCAGGGAAAATCGTAGGCGCGGCGCTCGATGGCAACCACGTCGGACAGGTCCTGCTCGCGCATGCGCCGGACTTCCGGAGCCGGCGCCTGAACGACCGCACTCATGCATGCACCTCCGCCCCAGCCGGGAGGCGCTCCCGCAGGCGCTTGAGATCATCCCAGGCCTTGGCCTTGTCCGCCGGCGAACGCAACAGGTAGGCCGGGTGGTAACTCACCACCACGGGAACATCGCCCTGGCGGAAGGTATGGACCTGCTGCCGCAGCATGCGGAGCGGCCTGTCGGTATCCAGCAGATTCTGCGCCGCGATGCGCCCCACCGCCAGGATCACCGCCGGCTGCACCAGCGCGATCTGCCGCGCCAGATACGGTCGGCACGCCGCAACCTCCTCGGGTTCCGGGTCGCGGTTGCGGGGTGGACGGCACTTGAGAATATTGGCAATGAACACCTGCTCACGCCCGTATCCCAGGGCACGCAGCATGTTGTCCAGCAACTGGCCGGCACGGCCGACGAAGGGCTCGCCCCGGCGGTCCTCCTCCGCGCCCGGGGCCTCGCCGATGACCATGATGTCGGCGTCGCGACGCCCCACCCCGAACACCGTCTGCGTGCGCCCCTGGCACAGGCCACAGTGGGTACATTCAGCCACGGTGGCTTCCAGGGTCGCCCAGTCCATGGCCGCAACATCCCCGTTCGCGGCCGTCGCGGCCTCGGCGGCCGGTGTCGGGGGCGCGGCCAGGGATGCATCGCGTGCGGTCGGCGCCGGCGCCTCCGTGTCCGGGATCTCAACGGCACTCGACTCAACTGGTTGCCGCCGCACCCAGATATCGATCCCCATGCGGCGCAGAGCATCGCGGCGCCGCTTGTCCGCCTGGTACTGGTCACTCATGGGTTCGTCCGCGCTCACCGCTCCCCTGCCCGATTCTCACCCCTACTTTACCAGCTCAACCGCCGCGTCGGCCGACGGCACGCTGGCGACGCCGCCGGATGAGTGTCAGCGCCGGACCGGACACCGCGTAGGTCAGGAAGGCCAGGAACAACACCAGCGGCGGGTGGATGGACGCAAAGGCAATGATGAGCACCAGAACCACGAGGACGATGAACGGCACCCGGTAGCGAAAATCGAATTCCTTGAAACTGTAGTAGCGGAAGTTGCTCACCATGAGCAGCCCCGTGGCCACCGTCACCAGTAGCGCCATGATCTTGGCGCTGCTGCCGTCGAAGCCGGTACTGGCACCGAACCAGACCATGCTGGCCAGACCCGC
>SKYZ01000064.1 GCA_007127625.1 Aquisalimonas sp.
GGCGTCCTGCTCGTCGGGGGCGCATCGCTCGGCAATCCGCTGCTCGACGGCCTGCAGGAGTTCGGTGTTGCGTTGCTCGGCGCTCGTGGTCATGGGACACCGCCATTGTTGTTCTTCGCCTCCTCCCAGCATACGAGGTGCATCGGCGGTGTGCACACCCGACAACGGCGATGGGCGGGCCGGTGGTGATCCGTTAGACTGCTGGGACACAGGAATTGGCAGCGAGGCAGAGGTAATGACCGAGTCGCTCGAGGAAGTGCAGCGTCGGGTCCGGCGGCAATTCCGTCATGGCTCTCCGGACGCCGAGGACCAGACCCGCATCGCGCTCTATCTGCAGGCGGTGAAAGGGCTCAACGCGTCCGTGCTCGCCAAGCTGGAATGGCAGCCTGTGGAATGGCTTCCCTATCGCTTCCTGCACGGCCAGTACTACCGGGAGCTGGAACTGTCCACGCTGCTTGGCCGTGCGACGCGGTGGTCGTCCCAGCCGATGATCTACATGGAGTCGGGGACATTGAGCATGGATCTCTGGTCGCGTACCGAAGCGGCTCGCTATCTGCCCGGCTTCTTCGAGGTGGACGAGCGTTTCTACAGCTACATGGCCCTGAGCCATGCGTTCATGTCCGTGATCCGTTTCCTGCCGCTGCTGCCCCCGCATCTGGATCTGGAGTCCGACGCTTTCCTCAGCGCCATCAAGGCCATCGAAGACGAGAACGGCCGCCAGATCCAGACCCAGATCCGGATGCTCAAGGAGCTGGACGGCGGGTTGTCCCGGTCCGAGCGTGAGCGCGTCGTCGACGATCAGCGTCAGCGCGTGGAGGCGTCGTTTGCCCAGCTCCTGGGAACGCTGGGGCAGCCTCCCGGTGCAGCCATCCAGGGAGGAGGCGCCTGATGCCGGTGTTCGAGCACGACGGCCAATCGCTATACTACGAGCTGCACGGACGCGAGGGCGATCCGGTTCTCACTATCGTCAACGGGCTGTCCATGCGCACCAGTCACTGGGCCCCCTATTTCGAACAGCTGCCGGCGCGGGGCTGTCGGGTGCTGACCTACGACATGGTGGGCCAAGGGGCATCGTCGAAGCCGGTGCTGGGCGCGGACTTCGACGACCACGCCACCATGCTGGCGGCGCTGCATACCCATCTCGGCATCGAGCGGCCCTATGTGCTGGGCATTTCTTTCGGGGGGGTCGTGGCGCTCAAGTACGCCATTCGTTACCCCGATCGCATCGGCGGACTCATCCCGGTCAGTACCTTCTCGGAGCTGGATGCGCAGCTCGAGGGCCACGCCGTGAATCTCTACCAGGGCCTGGCGAAGGTGGGTTTCGAGTTCTATCTCGATCTGCTGATGCCGCTGAACTTCAGCAATGACTATATCGCTGCCAACCGGGATCTGTTGCACGTGATCAAGCGCGTGGGGGCGTCTACCAACGAGCTCTACGGTATCCAGAATCTCATGGAGTCGCTCGCCGATTTTCGCTCCATCACGCCGGAGCTAAAGCACATCACCTGCCCGACCCTGATTCTCAACGCCGAGTTCGACTGCCTCACTCCACGCCACCTGCACGACATCATGCGCCGGAACATCGCCGGATCACGGCTGGTGCTGGTGCCGTGGGTCTGCCATGCCTTCACGCTGGAGGTCCCGGAGCTGACCAGTCGGTTGTTGTCGGATTTCGTGCGCGCCGTGGAAACGGGGCAGTGGAAGGGGGATCAGAGTGTGTGGATTTCCGCGGAGAAACCGGAGGCCAAGACCATGCTCACCCGCTGCGTCCAGGATCACCTGCGCGCCATCCCCATACCGCAGCGCGGGCAGAAAGCGGGAAGCGGTGCCAGCCCAGGGAAGAGCACAACCACCCGACGTGAGAGCGTTCCTTCCGGGAAGAAGTCGGCCAACAAGCCGGCCAAGGCGTCAGGCAAAAGGACGTCGAAGACGTGAGCTGAACCGTTCGGGCACGTCCGGCGCAGTACACCGGAGGTCGGGCGCCACTCCTGCGTGGAGTGACGCCCGCCACACGGTCCGGACTACATCCGGAAGGCGACGGCCGCCTGGTTGTACCCGACGCCGGAACCGATCATGACCACCAGGTCTCCACTCTTGATGCGCCCTTCGTCCACGCTCTTGGACAGAGCCATGGGGATGCAGGCGGAGCCGGTGTAGCCCCACTTGTCCATGATCTTGGGCGCCTTCTCCTGGGGCAGGCCGATGTTGTCGGCGGCAAGCTCCACGGTATGGCGGTTCACCTGGGTGAAAATCACCTGGTCCACGTCATCCACGGTGAAGCCGTTCTGCTCGGACAAGCGCTTGAACAGCAGCGGCCAGCCTTCGTCGTTGATCTCCGGCGGGTAGCGCTTGACCATGCGTACGTTGGTGCGACCTGCGCGTACCGATTCTTCGGTGGCGGGCTCGGCGGTGCCACCGGAGTAGATGCCCCAGCAGTCGGAGTACTCGCCATTGGCCAGGAAGGAGGAGCCGATGAAGCCGGGCTCCTCGGAGGGCTCCACGACGGCCGCGCCGGCACCGTCACCGTAGAAGAACACGGTGGGGTCGGTGGGGTCGGCGAGCTTGCGCATCATGTACACGCCCACCACCAAAATGGTGCGGAAGTGGTTGTTGGTGGCCAGCAGGCCGGCGGCGTTGGCCAGCGCCGTGGGGAACGAGGCGCAGGCGCA
>SKYZ01000228.1 GCA_007127625.1 Aquisalimonas sp.
ACCCGATGAAGACGAACCAGATTCTGGGGGTGGTGCTGCTGGTTGTGGGCTTGATCCTGCTTTTCTTTGGGTGGCAGGCGAGCGAATCCCTCGGTGAGCAGGTCCACGAGACGTTTACCGGCCGTTTCACCGATAGCACCATGTGGTATTTCATCGGCGGCGCGGCGGCATCCGTCGGCGGGCTTTTGCTGATCCTCAAGCGCTGAACGGTGAGCCAAGGTCTGCAGAGGCAGTACGGCCCCTGCGGCCCGGGATCCCACTCCTATGCTAGCCGGCCTGCGCCGAGTCGCCCTGTCCCTGCTCGCGCTCCTCCTTCTGGCCGCGCTGGCACTTCTATCGGCCTGGTTTCTCGTGGATCCGTCAGACTACCGGGCGGTCATCAACCGGCATGCAACCGAGGCAGTCGGCCAGCCGGTGGAGATGCTGGGCGACATGGCTCTGACGTTTTCTCCGCTGCCCACCGTGGCTGTCGAGGGCATCCGCGTCGCTAACCCGGATGGCTTCGAAGCGGCGTGGTTCGCCGAGCTGACCTCCGTGCGCGCAACCGTCGCGCCACGTGAGCTTCTGCGGGGGAACCTGGCGTTCACCACCGTCGAAGCCGACGATGTCACGATTGAACTGGAACGCAACCAGGACGGGAACAGCAACTGGGGGGCGGTCGCAGACGGCCTGGACGCGAACGAGGACGAACCAGCACTGGCTTTCTCCGGCATCCGTTCGGCCTCGGTGGACACCCTGACCCTGAATCATGCCGACCGTCAGCGCGGTATCCGTCAGCGCCTGGTTCTGCAGGAGTTGTCCGTGGAGCAGCTTGTTCGCGGCGGCGCGGGCGCGGTCACCACCAACTGGTTGACCGACGGCAGCGTCCTCGGTGAAGCAGAGGGAACCCTCTCCGGCCGCTTCGAGCTGAGCGACACCCTGGAACCGCAACGTCTGGAGCTGACCGATCTCCAGACGGCATTGACCCTGCCAATGGATGGGGCGGACCCCCTGCCGCTGCAAGTCACGGCGCTCGTCGAACTCGACCTGGGCGGTGAGACGGCCAATCTCTCGAAACTGACGGTCACAGGCGACGAACTCAGGGCCGAACTGGACGGTGAACTGCAATGGCCAAGCGGCGGCGTGACGTTATCCGGTGCGTATGCCATCACCGATGAGGCGTTTCGTGACAGGCTAAGGACCGTAACCGGGCGGGACCCCGAGGCCGAGGATCCGGATGCGCTGCAGCGCATCCATACGGCAGGCTCCTTTGAGTGGCAGCAACAGCGACTCAGGCTGGAAGAGTTCCGCCTGGAGCTGGACGACTCGACCCTTGAGGGCCACCTCGACGCCAGGTTCGGCGACAACCCGCTGTGGGAGTTCCACGCCGCGCTCGACATGATCGCGCTCGACCGTTACACGCCGGAGGTATTCGACCCCGACACCGTGCGCGCGGCCCTGGAATTCATTCTGGATGCAGTGCCGGGCATCGGTCTGGACGGAACGCTGGAGTTTGGTGCCGTCGAAGCGCTCGGGCTCGAGCTCACCGATATTCGGGCGCAAGCGCGGTCACAGGGCGACGAACTGACGATCTCGCCATTGGAGGCCACCGTGTACGGCGGCAGCTACTACGGCACCTTCAACATCCCTCTCGACGGTTCCCCTTATTCGATCTGGTTCGAGCAGCGCATTGAGGGCATGTCCCTCGCCGAGGTGCTGGATACCGTGGTGGGATGGGCGGTCATTGAAGCGACTGCGGACACCCAGTGGAGTGGTTTTTTCACCGGCATGCACTGGCCGGACATCCGGGACTCACTGCAGGCGGAAGGCTCCCTCGCCCTGCATGACGGCCAGATCAACCGCTTCAGCCTGAGACAGATGATCGAGGATGCCGTCCCCAGCGCGCTGGGCGGTGCTGATCACGACCCGTTCACGGAGGACGCCACAACCCCCTTCTCGCGCATCTCCGGCGAACTCGAAGTGGCGGACGGTGTGCTGGAGAATGCCGATGCCCGCGCCGCGTCCGAATACTTTGTTGTCGGAGGCTCCGGCAAACTGGACATCGCGGCCGTGGAGCTGGATTACGATCTGGAACTGACCATGGTCGAGCCGTTTGCGACGGAAAGCGAGCGACTGCTGGAACTGCTCATGGGTGTCACTATCCCGCTGCACCTGCACGGGCCCCTGAACAGCCTGGAAATCAGCTACGGTTTCGAGGACGCCCTGGGGGAGGATTTCCCGGACGAAGCTGACTGACAGCCGAATCAGCGCAAAGGCGGTTCATTGGGCATTTCCGCGTTGATCGGCCCGCGCTTGCTCGATCGATACCAGGCGCTGCTTGCGCTCATCCCACAGCGCAAGCCATACGGACGCCAGACTGTCCCGCAAGGTGATACGGCCGACGTTGCGCAGTTCCGGATGATCCCGCAGCACTTCCGGCAGCCGATAGGAGGGAATGCGACTACACAAGTGGTGTACATGGTGCACGCCGATATTCGCGCTCAACCACCGCAGGACGCCCGGCAACACGTAGTGTGAGCTGCCGTGAATGGCCGCTTGATCGAAGCTCCACTCGTCCTGGTGCTTCCAGTAGGTGTCTTCGAACTGGTGCTGGACGTAAAACAGCCACACACCCATCATCCCGGCGAGCAGCGTAATGGGCAGTTGCACGAGCAGAAATGGCCCGAGGCCCACGAGCCAGATCATGCCGGCAACCACCAAGAGGATGGCTGCATTGGTGCCCTGGGTGCTCACCCACGGCATCCACCCCGAGCGCATGAAACCGACGGGCAGCCGGTGATCCAGCAGGAAAATGTAGGCCGGGCCGATACCGAACAGGACCAGTGGGTGACGGTAGAGGCGATAGCGCAGCTTGTGCCACCGGGGGAGGGCCTGATACTCACGCACTGTCAGGGTATCAATACCGCCGATATTCGGGCGGTCGAGGTTGCCGGCACTGGCGTGGTGGATCGCATGGCTGCGACGCCAGAGATCGTGAGGCGTGAGGGTAAACACCCCGATGACCCGCCCCACCCAGTCATTGGCACGCCGGGAACGGAAAAATGATCCGTGGCTGCAGTCATGCTGAATCATGAACAGACGCACGAGAAACGCTGCGGCTGGAACGACGAGGACCAGACCGATCCAGAACCCCGTGTTCAGTGCAGCCCAGGTCAACCCCCACAGCAGGACAAACGGGATTGCCGTGATCAGGATTTCCACCACGCTGCGCGCGACCCTGGATCCACGGTAGTGGCTCAGTGAGCGCCGCAATGACTGCAGATCGCTCGTCGTATCCATGTTCGGCATTTGTACACTCATCGGGCGGACCTCGGAATTGGGGAAGCAGATAGTGAGTGCCAGCCTGATGATCCCATCCTGTTCTTGCCGGTCACTTGACGCCACGGGAGCGCCGATCCCCCTGCAGGGCCGGATGTCCAGACACAGCGGATCGGCACCTGCAGGTCTATCAGGGTAGGCAGGATAGGCGGCGTTCGTCTGTGCGCAATGGAACACGCAATGCTCGGCAGGCTTCGATCCGCTTCTGTGGTGTGGCGCACCGATGCGGACACGCGTTCATGTCACGCTCCACCGATCAACCACCACCTCAGGGAGGTCGCGATCCATGCTCCTCTCCTTTTACATAGGCATGTTGGTGGGTGTGGTAGTCGGGCTCATCCTCGCGGGTCTGCTGCACATGGCCTCGGACTCCGAGCGATTGAGTCCGCAGGGGAACGGGCCCGTAGACTGGGTACGCGTCGACGCCGGCTCAAGCGTCAGGCATGAGGCTTGGGGCGCCGTCGATAGAGCCGGGTGACGGGTGATACCAAGCGCTCGGCGGGTCGCGACAGGCTCAAGAGCCGGTCACACTCGGTCTTGACCACGCCATAGCATTCACAGGCACCGGCTTCCAGTTGCCCACGATCCAGCACTTCGATCTGGCCGCGGCAATACCGTATGACTTCGGCCTTTTGCAGGCCGCATGCGGCCTCGGTCACCCCTTCTCGCCGCACACCGAGGGTATGGGCAATCATTTCCTGCGTCATGGGAATGCGACGCGAGAACCGCCGATCAAGGATCGACAGGAGCAGCACGCACAGTTGTTGCCGGATGGAGTGGTGACGATAGCAGACCGCAGTCTGGGCCATTTGCGTGATCAACGCCTGTACATAGTGCAGCAGGAAACGCAGCGATTCGGGCTCTGACCGGAGTTCCTCCGTCAGCTGGACCGCCGGCAACCGGAAAGCAGCACCAGAGATCAGCACGACCCCGCACGTGGGTGTTCCCCCCCCTCCCATGATGGGCGCCAATCCGACCAGCCCATCACTACCGACAAGGGCCGTGCGTGTTGGTGAGCCATTCTCGAGAATGTACACCAGCGATACCACCGCGTCGGCGGGAAAGTACACATAGCGCTGAGGCACACCCGACTCATACAGCACGGCGCCCCGCGGCAGGAACACCGGCTCCAGGGGATTCTGAAACCGGGACAGGAAACCTGGCGGCATGGCCGCCAGGATCTGATTGGTCCCTGGGGCGATTCGTGCCGCGGCGGGGTCCAGCCGAGTCCGGGCCATGGCGTACACCTCCTTGAAGCGCCACCCTACCGCTCGTTTATAACCCCCACCCTTCTTGCCGGTTTGTGCGTTTGCGCACAGTCATGCCGGTTTTTTTCCTGTAGCGCTCAATAGAGTCTAGACCAGTGCCAGGGAAACACCCGGCAATTCCGGCGTTTTCCCGGAGGAATTGGAGCGGGAGTCAGCCCTCTGCGCGCAGACGTTGCAGGCCAGGCTTCACCCGCACGAAGTACTGCCCGAGCGCCCAGGCCCGGGGTGTATTGTTGAACACCAGCAGCCGCGACGTCTGACGGGCATCCCCCGTCCAGCGGCGTTTATTGGTCAGCGCCGCACCGAAGAAGTCGTAGGTCCGGTAACGGCGCTCGTCCAGCAGCCCTTCCAGCTCCAGGGCTTCCAGCAGGGTGCCCGGCGAGCAGTCTGCGAACCGCTCGTCATGGGCGATTTGTGCGCCGTAGTAGGTCTCGCTGTCGGTCACCGCAATGGCGGCTGCCACCGGCGTCTCGCCGGCGTAGAGGGTGAGAATGCGCGCGCGACCATCGCGGCTGAGGCGCGCCAGGAATTCCCGGTAGTACGCCCGATACGCGCGCCCCCGAGTGAATCCCAGGCCCGCCCCCGCTTTCCAGCTGCGCGCATGGACCGCAAGAAACACGTCATAGGCCGCGTCGATCTCGTCCGGTAGGACCGCGATGTCGACGCGAACGTCGCCCCGGGCTTCCAGTCTTCTCCGGGCCGCGCGCAGGTTCCTGGCCAGATGCCGCCCTCTGCCGGCCAGGTAATCCGGCCAGGACTGCTCCAGGTTGAGACAGGGACAAGGGTGGAGCGGCCACAGCCCGGTGAGCAGCCCGTTTCCGCGCGCCCAGGCCAGCATCACTTCGACCCTGGGGTCGTCATGCTCTACCTCATCCAGCCAGAGCAGATCCCAGGCAGGCACATTGACGCGCTGGCGGCCGGTGGATACACCGCTCACCGCCCCGAGAGCCGCCTGCAACCGGCCTTCGTGGAACTCGCCTAACCCCGGAACCGGTCGATTGATCTCATCGGGCATGCCCAGCGGCTCCAGGATGCGGACGGGAACCCCCATCATCCGCCTCCTGCGAAGCTGCAGCGGAAGCGCCAGAACCGGCTGATCGCCCCGCTTGACCAGGCTGACGCAGAGCTCGGCATCACCGCCCATGGCGTTCCACCAGGCCTCCAGCCAGTCCCATTCCTGCCATGGTGTGGCCCCGGGAGTTGCCCGGTGCAACGCGCGCCAGGCCTGCTCGTAGGGTTTCAGCCCGGTGAAGTCGCGAACGACACTGACAGTGTGGTCGGAGACAACGTCCGCCATCGCCGTTGTGGTGTTCATACATATCTCCCCAGCCTGCGGGACACACTGCGCTGCCAGCGCAGGGCGGCGGCCAGCAGATGCGCCCTTGCCAACCCCCTTTTCAGAAGTTGTTTGCCGCCGAACTGGTACATGTGCAGTGCGCGGGCAGTGATCGTGGGTTCATAGGCGAACAGCGCCACCGACGGCTCCCAATCCGTGGCCCACCCGCGCTTGTTGCTCAGGAAGCCACCGAGGTAGTCCACGCGCCGGTAATCGGGCCGCAGAAACGCCGCCTCGAGTTCCAGCGCGGTCAGCACGAATCCGGGGGAATAGCGATCCCAGGCATGATCATGGGCGATATGCAGGGCATAGAGGCACCCGTCCAGCCACAGCCCGAGGGTGGCTGCCACGTCGGCACCGCCCACTGTCAGGAAACGGAAATGGAGTGCAGGCCCGGCGTCGCCGCCGGCGATCAACGTCTGCAGAAACCCGATGTGGGCGGATGAACGCCCTACGCCCTGCTCGCTGCGCGCCTTCCAGCTCCGGGCTTCAACGCTCAGGTAGCGGCGCAGTCCGAGTTCGCCGGTCTCCGGGGCATCCATGGAGTCCAGACACACCTCTCCACGTTGCCGCAGCGCCGCCAGGTGACGGCGAAGGCTGCGCCGCTGCCCGCGGCTGCGTCCGGCGAGATAGTCCGACCACTCGCCGCGTACGTCCACCGAAGGGCACGCGGG
This sequence comes from Aquisalimonas sp., assembly GCA_007127625.1. Lineage (GTDB taxonomy): Bacteria > Pseudomonadota > Gammaproteobacteria > Nitrococcales > Aquisalimonadaceae > Aquisalimonas. The sequence goes on from SKYZ01000228.1 coordinate 6,597, forward strand.
CCCATCGGCACATGCCAGCAGCGCGCCTGCCTGCGCCAGGCGCTTCTGCATCGCCCGGAGCAAGGGACTGTCCGCACGTTGTTCATAGAGCGCCACCGAAGACCATGGACCGCTTCGTTGCTCCGTCAGATACTCGGCAACGAGGTCCGCCGCCAGATCGTCGCCGGGCTGGGCCAGGAACACCGGGCGATCGACTTCCGAGGGCAATCCGATAAACCCCAGGCAGGCACGATTCGGGCCCGGTCCGGGACGCCGCAGGAGTTGCACGGGGGCGATGGCCCTCACCCGGTCGTTGGCATCCAGGACAACAACCAGGTGCAAGGAGGCCGCCACACCGAGTTGCAGCCACCACGCCCTGAGAAACGCGGCATTGCTGAACACGGTGGCGCCTGGTGTTTGCTCCCAGAGTCGCTGCCAGTCAGCACCCAGTGCCTGCCACCCTGCCAGGGAATCGACAACGCCGACGCGGAAACGGCCTGCAGTGGTCCGCACCGCCCTGACCTCCTTCAGCATCGAGGCGGTTGGCCGTGGCACAGCAGGACCTGCCCGGCTCGCAAGCTGCCGGAACTGCAGCCAGTACAGACGACGGCCGGTATCCGGATCAGTGAACGGTTCGTAGCGCTGCAACTCCAGGCCCAGACGCCGGACCGCGCCAGCGCGGCACCGCCAGAACTCCAGCAAAGACTCGGCACACAGTGCCTCCACCGGTAGGCCCCGACAGTCCGCCCGCGCCCTGATCGCCATGGCCTGGCGGGTGATCAGGGCCCAGGTCTGATCCCGGTGCCCGGGATGCACGGCAATGTCGGCGAGGTAGAGCCCCGGCCCGTCCAGGTCCAGCCCGGTCGGCGGATTGATACCCAGGTAACCGGCAATGCGTGAACGCTCCTGCTCCAGGAAGCCCAGGCAATAACCCCGCAGGGCCCGCCCCTGGAACAGGCCCATACTGAGGTTTTCCCCGTCACGCTCAGCGACGGCGAGCTGCTCGCGAATATCCCGGCGCCCGGTACGGTCACCCCAGGCGTACACACGACGCTCCAGCCGCGCGATGCGAGTCGCGTCCACCGGGTCCAGCCAACGCATGCGATAGGGAGTCGGCATGGTCATCACCCTCCTGCCGTGGCGGTACCGCACAAACGGCGCATCACGGTCTGCACCTGTGTCCGATCCCAGTGATCCATGCCCGCCAGGTAGCACAGGGGCAGGTAGACAGCGCCGACCGCCAGCGCCGCGACGGTGAATACGAGCAGGTCGTGGGCCTCTCGCCAGAACATGAAGGGCACGGCCACCAGCAGCCCGGCAACAGCGGGCAGCAGCACGCGGCCCACCGTGTCCCGGAATAGCCGCCCGAACCGAATCCCGGTCACGCGACACACTGCCGGGGCCAACAGGCCGATACCGACCAGGAGGTTGCTGGACAGGGTGGCCAGGGCGAAGCCGTTCAGACCCAGCGTGGGCACCAGAAGCAGGGCGAGGGTAACGATCAGTGCGAGCTCTGCCAGCGTGATGGCCACCACCAGGCGCACATGGCCCAGCGCCATGAGCACCAGCGTGGCGGGCCAGCACATTGCGGCGACGAGAAAGCTCGCAACCACCAGCGCAAGCAGGCCCGGGGGCAGCAGCGCTTCCACCGTTGGCACCCAGAACAGCAGCAGACCCTCGCCGAACAGGATCAGAACCATTGCCAAAGGCGTGGTGAGCAGCATCACCGAGCGCGTTCCACTGACCAGGACCCGGGCCAGGTCCCCCGCCCGGCCGCGGGCGTGAAAGCCGCTCGCCATGGGAAACAGGGTCTCGGCCACGGGCCTGACCACCAGCAGAAGCAATGTGGCAATGGCCACGCACAGGGCATACGGGGTCAACAGCGCCACGGGCAGCAGAACCACAAGCAACAGCTTGTCCAGATTGGCGCTCCCCTCCACCAGCAGGTCATCCACGAACGCCCAGAGTGCGAACGGTCGAATGCGCCGCCACAGACGCCGGTCGGCGCGGAATGGCCGGGCAAGCAGTTGCGGCGCCAGGCGGCGCACCAGGCAGACGTCGATGGCAATGCGCAGCAGCGCAATTCCCAACTCCACCGCCACCAGGGCAACGATGCCGAAGCCGTTGAGCAGCAGGGTGAGCTGCGCGCCGGCCGCCAGCAGCCGCAACACGATGGAGCGGAGATTGCGCAGATCGAAACGCTGCTCGCCTTCGTAGACGTTCTCCAGGGCGGAACCCGGCAGGCTGACCAGGACATTGACGGCGATCAGCAGCAGCACGATGGGCGCAGCCGCTGCCAGGTCGCCGGAGAGATCAAGCCAGGCCGCAACCGGACTGACGGCGAGCAGCCCCGCGACGGCGGCGGCGAACGCCCCTGACAGCATCAACGCAATCAATACCGTCGCCAGCAGGGCCCGCAGGCGCCGCTGTCGGCCCCTGGCGGCATAGACCGCGTGGAAGCGGACATGGGCGGGCCCAAGCCCTAGGTCCATGAGCCCCAGGTAGAACGTCACGGTATGGCTCAGAACCCAGAGCGCATACGCTTCCACGCCCAGGGCCTGGACCAGAACCGGGGTAAGCAGCACGTAGATCACGCCACCGACGGCGATATCCGAATACCCGGTGGCGACGTTGTGCAACCACCGCCGGTTCGCGGGCATCGTCGTCGAGGACGTCTCAGCCGGTATCGCCATGCGGCACCTGTTGCAGTCCCTGCCTCGGACCCAACGCAGCGTCGACATCCAGCTGCCGCAGGCGGCCATGTTGCCGGGTTAGCAAGGGGCGCTCCCTCAGACAGGCCAGCACACCCGAATGCCCCGAACGCGCATCGATCTCCAGCGTGCTCTGGGGGAACGTACAGGGTTGCACCGTGGCACCCAGTCTCCGCTTGTACCTGAACACGCCGTCAGCCACGCAGGGCCGCGCATTACCCAGGATCACGTTGGTGACGCCCCGCTCCAGGGCGTGCCGCAGCACCAGCGCGTCCAGCACTTCGCTCGCACCGGCGGGCGCCGGGCAGGATGCCGCCCCGAACCAGCCGAACCGCAGGACGTTCCGCCGCCGCAACAGCACCATGCCGGCGATGCGTTGCTGCCCCTGTCGAAGCCACGCGATGGCGCGCCCGCGCACCCGGATCAGAAAGTGGTCCCATGACACCACGACGGCATCCTCGCCATGGCGCGCGGTGACATACGGCACGTAGTGCTCCCGGTAGAATTCCTCCAGATCGCGCCTTTCGGTGCCCAACTCCAGCGTCCACCCCTGGCGGCGCAGGTGCCGCCACACTTCCCGTGCAGCACGCCGCGGCACCGGCCAGTGCAGGCCGTGCTCCGGCAGCATCAACCGCAGTTCCTGTCTCACCCAGGCCGGCACCCGGAGTACACCCGGAGTCGTGGGAAGCGCCCAGCCCCAAACCGGCGGGACGTCACGCAGGTGCAGATCCGCCACCCAGGGCAGACCGACCACGCTCCGGGGCGGTCGCAGCGGCGTGAAGCGCCAACCCAGCACCTCGGTGGTGGCAGCGCCGAAGAAATAACGACGCAGAAAGGGCAGATTGACGCCACTGCCGACGTACAGGGCCGTCGTCTCGCGCTCCTCGCCGTGCAACTGACCGGCGAGCCGCGCCACAACGAACCGGCCCGGGCCGAACACCGGGGCAATGCCGGCCCACAGCGAGCGAACTCGCGGGACCATCATCGACGTGC
>SKYZ01000305.1 GCA_007127625.1 Aquisalimonas sp.
ATGCCCATGGGGATCTGCAGCAGCGCCTGGGTGAGACCGTAGACGCCGATGGCAAGCCCCACCAGGGCGGGGGTGGCTCCCGCCAGATCAGGGCCGTAGACGGCAAAAACCGGCAGCACCAGGAACAGGCCGAACATGCGCAGGCCGAAAATGCCCGCAAGCCCGGCAGCGGCGCCTCGCTCCTTCGGTGTCATCTAGTGTCCTGTAACCCAAGTTCGCCGCAACACCAGGTTGGCGAGCGCACGCCGCGGCGGTGGAGGAACGTGAAAAGCGCACATGGTACCACTGGTGGATGGATGTTTGGGTTCGTGCCGCCGGGGCGCGATGGCGTAGAATGGACTGTTTACCAACGGCGCCGAGGCAGCCCATGGAACACATCCGGATCCGCGGCGCGCGGACCCACAATCTGCAGAATGTCGACCTGGACCTGCCCCGTAACCGCCTGGTGGTCATCACCGGGCTGTCAGGGTCGGGCAAATCGTCGCTGGCCTTCGACACCATCTATGCAGAAGGTCAGCGCCGTTATGTGGAGTCTCTGTCGGCTTATGCGCGCCAGTTCCTGTCCATGATGGACAAGCCCGACGTGGACGAAATCCAGGGCCTGTCGCCGGCGATCTCCATCGAGCAGAAATCCACCTCCCACAACCCCCGCTCCACCGTGGGCACCGTCACCGAAATCCACGACTATCTGCGGCTGCTGTTCGCCCGCGCCGGGACCCCACGCTGCCCCGACCATCACGTGGAACTGAACGCCCGCACCGTCAGCGAGATGGTGGACCAGGTCCTGGCCCAGCCGGAGGGCTCGCGCCTGCTGCTGCTCGCCCCGGTCATCAGCGAGCGCAAGGGTGAACACCTGCACGCCCTGCAGGAGCTGAAGTCCCAGGGCTTCATCCGCGCCCGCATTGACGGCATTGTCGTGGACCTTGACGACGCCCCCGCGCTGGACGGCAAGAAGGTCCACACCATCGAGGCCGTGGTGGACCGCTTCAAGGTGCGGGACGACCTCGCCGGTCGCCTGGCGGACTCCTTCGAAACGGCACTGGGGCTGGGGGACGGCATCGCCCGGGTGGCGCAGATGGACGCGCCCGACGCCGATGACCTGGTGTTCTCGGCGCGGTACGCGTGCCCCGAATGCGGTTATTCCCTCGAAGAGCTGGAACCGCGGCTGTTCTCCTTCAACAACCCCCGTGGCGCCTGCCCCAGCTGTGATGGCCTGGGCGTCCAGGACGTCTTTGATCCCGGCCTGGTGGTGGCGAACCCGACCCTGAGCCTTGCGGGCGGGGCCATCCGTGGCTGGGACCGCCGCAACGCGTATTACAGTCAGCTCATTCACTCCCTGGCGGACCATTACGGTTTTGCCGCGGAAACGCCCTGGCAGGAACTGCCGGAACACATCCGGCAGATCGTGCTCCACGGCAGCGGTGAGGAATCCGTGGCCTTCCGCTACATGACGCCTCAGGGCGGCACGAAAACCCGGCAACACCCCTTCGAGGGTGTCATCCCCAACATGGCGCGGCGTTACCGGGAGACCGACTCAGGCATCGTGCGGGAGGAGCTCGCCCGCTATCGTGCCAGCCGGACCTGCCCCGACTGCGGAGGCAGCCGGCTCAACCGCGCCGCCCGCAACGTGCTGGTGGCCGGCCACAGTCTGCCGGAACTGGCGGCGCTGTCCATTAGCGATTGCCTGGCCTTCTTCGAGACCTTCAGCCTGGAGGGGGCCCGCGGCGAAATCGCCGCCCCGGTGCGCCGGGAAATCGCCGAGCGACTGTCCTTTCTCACCAACGTGGGTCTGGACTATCTGACCCTGGACCGGGGTGCCGACAGTCTTTCCGGAGGCGAGGCCCAGCGCATCCGCCTGGCAAGCCAGATCGGTGCCGGTCTGGTGGGGGTGATGTACGTGCTGGACGAACCCTCCATTGGCCTGCACCAACGCGACAATGCGCGACTGCTGGAGACCCTGTGCCGGCTCCGCGATCTCGGCAATACGGTGATCGTCGTCGAACACGACGAGGACGCCATCCGCCATGCGGATCACGTCGTGGATATCGGCCCGGGCCCCGGCGTTCACGGTGGCCGCGTGGTCGCTGAAGGCACGCCACAGTCCATCGCGGCGCACTCGGAATCCCTGACCGGGCAGTACCTGGCCGGTCAGCGGCGGATCCGCATCCCGGGCCGACGCACGGCTCCGGACCCGGAACGGCAGATCCGCATCCGCGGCGCACGCGGCAACAATCTCGCCAATGTGGACGTGGCCGCGCCCATCGGCCTGATGACCTGCATCACCGGCGTCTCCGGATCGGGTAAATCGACCCTGATCAACGGCACCCTCTACCCGCAGGCAGCGCAGCAACTCAACGGTGCGGCCATGCAACCTGCGGAGTGCGACGGTGTCGACGGTCTAGAGCACCTGGAGAAGGTGGTGGACATCGACCAGAGCCCCATCGGGCGCACGCCCCGCTCCAACCCGGCCACCTATACGGGGCTGTTCACGCCCATCCGCGAACTGTTTGCCGGTACCCCCGAAGCGCGGGCCCGGGGCTACCAGCCCGGGCGGTTCAGCTTCAACGTCAAGGGGGGCCGCTGTGAGGCGTGCCAGGGCGAGGGCATTACCCGGGTGGAAATGCACTTTCTTCCGGACATCCACGTCCCCTGCGA
>SKYZ01000048.1 GCA_007127625.1 Aquisalimonas sp.
GTGTCCTGCGGGTCCATCAGCATGGTGTCCCGCAGGGGCTGATGGGGCTCGTTCTCACCGTTGCGCTTGAGCACCCGGAAGTGGTGACCGTGCAGGTGGATCGGGTGGTGCCAGCGGGTGTTGTTGCGGAAGATGATCCGGCAGCTCTGGCCCCGCGTCAGCGTGAACAACGGCTCGTGGTCGTGCCGCCCCGGGCTTTCCACCGGCTCGCCGTTGACCGTCCACGCCATGCCCGCGCGCATCATCCGCATCATCTGCTCCCGGCCCATGCCCCCCATCATGCCGCCGCCAAACACCACTTCGTGGGTCTCGGCATCATCGGGGTCCGGCTCGGGCACCGGGTTGGCTGGCAACGCAGGAGGGGGTGTCTCCGAGGCCGCCTCCCGCACCGGCTCACCGGTGACCGAGAAGGCCATGAGCTGGTACTCGATGCCCTGGTAGAAGTCGTCACGCACCACCAGTGGCCGGTCGGCTTCCGCCGGGCAGTCGATAACGAGATCGGCCCGCATGCCCGGGCCGATGACCACCCGGCCGCCTTCAGCTTCGTGGGGCGGAACAGGCTGCCCGTCCAGGGCGATCACGTGCACGGGCAGATCATCGAAGGTCAGGCCGAAGATGCGGCCGTTGGCGGCATTCATCAGGCGCAGCCGGATGCGCTCGCCGGGGCGCACATCCATGGTGTGCGGTAGCCGCCCGTTGATGGTGACGGTGTTGCCAATGCGGCCGGCGTGGCTGACGTCGTGCAGGTCATGGAAGTTCTCGACGATCACCCCCTCCTGGTTCAGCCGCCAATCGTCCAGCAGCCAGTCGATGTCCCGGTTCACGGGATAGGCGTCCGGCTCTTCGACGATCAGCGCGCCTACCAGTCCGCGGGCGAGCTGCTCCGGGCCGTTGAGGTGCGAGTGGTACCAGTAGGTGCCGGCATCGGGGAGGTCGAAGGCGTACTCGAACGTCTCGCCCGGCTCCACCGGCGGTTGCGTCACATGGGGGACACCATCCATGGCGTTGGGAAGCCGAATCCCGTGCCAGTGAATGCTTGTCGGCTGGGCCAGGCCGTTATCCAGCAGGATGCGCAGCTGCTCGCCCTGGCGGTAGCGCAGGGTGGGGCCGGGGACAATGCCGTTATAGCCCCAGGCGCCGGAGACATCGGGGCCGACGGGTTTCAGTGACCACGCCGCCGGCCCCGTGCGCAGTTGCACGAAGCCATCGCCCGTGGCAACCAGCCCGCGACCCCAGGCAGGCAGTGCGGCAAGCCCGAGCGCGCTGGCACTGCCTGCCAGGAAGGCACGGCGCGACAGCCGCCAAGGGCGGTCTTGTTGAGACATCATTGTGACTCCTCGTCAATACAGTGTCGGCAGAGTACCGACAGACCCCGAGCTCTCTGGTCAAGAGCCGATACGTTCGGATCAGACGAGAAGATTCGATCGTGGTGGGGGAGGCTCAACGGCCAGGGAGCGCTCGGCTCGAAGTTCCAGTCCGGTAGGCACGGACGCCCTGTCACCCGCCTTGCCGGCGATACCCGTATGAATGCAGGCGGTGACGGAGGAGCACGCGACACTGCAGGAGTCGTCCCCGGCGGTGGTGGAGTCCGCCTGGTCGCAGGCTGGACAGCCCGCAATCATCTCATCCGCCATCTCCATGTCGGCACCGCCCGCGTCAACAGCGGCGTCACACGCCATGGCCGCCGCGCCGTGAAGCAGCATGCCCAGCGCGGCGAGGAGGCACAACATATGGACGAGTGAACGGCGCATGATCGGAAAAGTATTACACCGGCTCATCGGCAAGTAAACCAAGGCCTGTCAACAATCCCTCGCGATCGCCCACCTCTGGTACTCCTTGCAGTGCCCTTGAAGAAGAACACGTCGTGTTTACTCCGTGGCATGGTACGCACTGAAAGCAATGTTCTCGGGTTTGGGTCGCTGTGCCACGAGACCAGCCCCCTTTCGGGTTGGCGTCAGGCGCCGGGGCCGCAATCGATACTGCGCGGCGGATTCTCAATGCGGCGACCCAGGTTGACGCTCAGATCGCGCAGCCCCGTGCGCAGGCCCTCCTCTATCACGGGGTGGTAGAAGGGCATCTCGAGGGCGGTGTCCACATCCATGCCGGCCTGCACCGCCCAGGCCAGCAGATGCGCCAGGTGCTCGCCGCGCGGCGCGGCCATCTCGGCGCCGAGCAGGCGGCCCGTGCCGCGCTCGCCATAGATCCGCAGCAGGCCGCGGTTCTGGCGCAGCACGCGGGCGCGGCCCTGATCGCCGAAATCCACCTCGCCCGTAGCAAAGTCGCAAGCGGCGTCGGACAACTCGGCGAAGGAGGCGCCGACCGTGGCGATGTTGGGCTCGGTAAAGACGATCCCCAGAGGCGTGCGGCGGGGTGTGCTCAGCACCTCCGGAAAGCGCCCCGCGTTGTCGCCGGCGATACGGCCGTCGTCGGCGGATTCGTGCAACAGTGGGATGCGCGCGGCGACATCGCCGGCGAAGAAAATATGGCCACCGTCAGCCTGCATCGACAGGGGATCCACTTGGGGCGCGCCGCGTTCATCGAGCCGGAGACCGGCTGCCGCGAGATCGAGCCCGGCGAGCGCCGGCGCTCGACCCGTGGCGGCGAGAACCCAGTCGAAGTGTTCTTCGCGCTGGGCGCCGTCCTCAGTGA